>NZ_JBYUPU010000009.1:0-262185 GCF_058135425.1 Paenibacillus sp. MAH-35 | reverse complement strand
CTTACAGGCAGGTTGCCTACGTGTTACTCACCCGTCCGCCGCTAGCCCCGAAGGACTCGCTCGACTTGCATGTATTAGGCACGCCGCCAGCGTTCGTCCTGAGCCAGGATCAAACTCTCCAATAAGGTTGAGTCGCTTCTCCGATTTCACTCATGAGAAGCTTCTCATTATTTTAGAGCTGATTGCTCAAACGTACTGACTTGTGTCGATAACTCGACTTGTTTTGATCTCTTGCGAGATCGTCACTTGCACGCTCGTTGTTCAGTTTTCAAGGAACAAAATGTTCTTTTGTTTCGTTGTCGTCCGTTTTGCGGCGACCTCTTTAATATATCACATCCGCCCACTTCTTTGCAAGTACTTTTTTCAAAAAGTTTTTCTTGGTTTGAAGCGTTCGTTGCCGTTTGAAGCGGCGAAAATTAATTTAACATATTCGGACAATTAAAGTCAAGCCTCTACAAAAAAGTTTGAAAACAATAAACTTTCCGAATAACCTGTCGAATGAGAGATGTTCCTTTACGTTAAGAAAAGCTTCTAAACGAAGCCTTTTCCACAGTAAAAACACCACGTGTTAAGAGATCGTTTTTTTGCGAGCAGAACGTGTGCAGTTCGTTCTGCTGAAGAGTTATTTTTTCTAAGTTCATGAGAGCAGAAGGGAACGGAGATCTGCGTTCCAGCCGTTCATTGATGAGGTTGTACGGTAACAACTCGATTCTAAGTGCAGCGCGTAAACAGCTTTCTTGCGAGCAGATCCGTATTCGGCTGCGTAGAAACATGATGCGTATGGACGAAGTGAACTAACAAAATAAGAGCTGCTGACCCCCTCTATTTTCGGCATATGGGGATGACAACGACGTATAGAGGCGGTTTGCCCCCCTCATTTCAATCAATTGATCGGGTGTGCACCAGTTTGCAGGATTTTAGCAGTTTAAACCCGATCTTATTCCGTGTCCTTGCAGATTTTCGGACAAAATAAAGAGTACAAACCACTCTTACTCGATTCCCTCATGCCCATAACCGCCACACAAGCTCGAGCGATCACGATCTACGGCTTGCCTCACCTGCTGCCACGATTTAAGAAGCTTCTAAACGATAAACGAAGACTTTTTTGCCACGGCGAAAGCCCCTTCCCTAAGAGGCAGCTGTTCTTTCTTATTGACGGGTTCAGCTTTGCTGAAAACTCCCCCTTCCTTATTCTCCAGCCAAAACACCAAACAAAAACCGGCTCGAGCCGCCCAGTAAAATAGGCTGTCCCGAACCGGATATAGCAGCAATGTGAGCAAAAGTTAAACGGTGTACTTCAACCGAAGAAGCAACGATGGGCGGCCGCTCTCCGACTCGACCACTTCCCGGATCAGCGACTTTCTTACGAGCTTCCCAAGCAATAAGGACAGATCCAGCTCCAGATCCGTAAGCTCCTGAATCTGCATAAGCTCTTGCAGACTCCAGGCTTCTTCACGGCTGCGAAGCACGTCGAGCAGCACCGAACAACAAAGCTCCATCTTGGACATGACCGAGAAATCGCAGGCAAGTACGACCAACTGGATACGCTTTTGAAGCGATTCGTGATTGCAGGTCAATTCCTCATACAGCTTATACACGCCTGGATTAATCTTCCGTACTTGCGCCCATACGAGAACTTCCGGATGATACCCTTCCTCGATAATGGCAATACGCGCCCAGTGGCGGAGTGCGTCCAGAATATTGCTGTAAGCGTCGAGCATATGGCCGTCCTGCAAATATTGCTTGCTTTGCACGAAGCTTTTCAAAAACCGGTCGAACTCGACGATCAGCTCCTTGCGGCGCAGCTCCTCCGGATACTCCGACAATCTGCTGCGCATCCCTTCCAAGTACATATTACGGTCCATGACAATCTCTCCTTGCAAAATCCAATGGATCATATTGTAGTTTCCGCCGTGCCAAATCAGCCGTTCCAACGTTCCGGGATTGTGACAACGTTCTTGTATACGGATACCGTCTTTTATATAATGAGTAGTGATGCCTGTCTGTTCGGATTCAGTAATGACTAGCAGAAGGACTTCCGGATATTCGCCTGCCGCATGTAACGGCGGGGAGTCCGAAACAACAGAAACGCTTATCGTGTCAGGATTGGTTCCAAAACGGTCTTGTACATAATTCCGGATCGTTTCCATTCGTCCCTCCGGCTCGCAATGCAAGTGAATTGGCTCTAAACCAATAGTTCTACACGATTGTCCAGTTTCCTGCCTAAGGCGGGTGGATCGGAGAACATATTTTAAGCGCACCAATTATCAAAATAAGAGAAGAGGAACGGCGATGCGTTTCAGATCAAGCAAAATAAACGAGTTTCGTTTGTGGGGTCTCCTGCTTACGATGGGCGGCATGGGGCTTATGATTGTCGGATTGGCGGGAGTTGTTTTCAATTGGGGACAAGTCGGCAAAGTAATAGCGGGAATTTTCATGGTCATCGGCATGCTCGGTATGCTGGGCAGCGTGGGCGTTTACTTCTGGGCGGGTATGCTGTCTACGAGCGCCGTATCCCTGGAGTGTCCCGAATGCGGCAAAGCGACGAAAATGTTAGGCAAAACGGATCGCTGCATGTTCTGCAAAACCGTTTTAACGTTCGACCCCAAGTATGCTCCGCCTTCGGAGGCAGCCGGCGAGCCAGCCGGTAAATAATCGCACCCAAAGGTAAAAGGGGTTGTCTCAAAAGCGCTCACCTGACATGGAGCGCCCTCATTTTCAAGAGAAAAGGACCTCAGCTTCCACGGTAACGTGGAGACTGAGGTCCTTTTCTCGGGTAAAACCGTTCAAAGCGGAGCTGCCCCCATCGATAATGGCTTGGAAAGCCGCCCCTTTTAATCTTGCTTTATCCATATAATAAGTGCAATTGCGGGCTATGGACGCTTCTCCAGCGTATCTTTAATGACATTCCAGATGCCTGGCGATTCATACCCTCTCCGCCAAGAACCTACGCCGCCCAGGTCGTATTTCTTAACAAGCTCTATGCGCGCCTTCATGGAAATTTCGTCTTCGATCCAGATCCGGTTCAGCTTGCCATCTTCCGTATACTCCACATAGTTTTGTCCGGTTTCCGCGGAGAAGGTAGGCTTGAGCCCTTTTTCCTGCATGATCTTGTTGACGGTATCCATAAATACGGCGCGGGACGAAACTTCCTTTTTGCCGTTTTTCGTCTGCTCTGTCCAGATCCGGGTATAATATGGGACGCCCAGCACCATCTTGGACGCCGGAACCTTGTCCTCCTTCATAATCTGGACAAGCGACCTCTCCACCCACGGAAGCGAAGCGACGGAGCCTGCTACCGGACTCGAAGCCCAATGCTCGTCGTACGCCATCAGCATCATATAGTCGACAGTCTCGCCCAAGGCGGCCCGGTCCAGGAACATCGACCAGTTCTCGCTTGTCGATTTCGCCGTTACGTCGATCGAGACGACCAGTCCCTGCTCGTGCATCAGCGGCGTCATTTCCCGGACGAATTGGGTCAGGTTGGCCTTGTCTTTTAAATACACGTCCTCAAAGTCGATGTTAATCCCTTGGATCTTATACATCTGAGCGAACGCCAGCAGCTGCTTGATCATTTTCATCCGCTTGTCGTAGGTGGACAGCGCTTGTGTCGTAATTTTCGGATCAAAGCCGTTGCTGAACAGCGCCCAAACCTGATAGTTATTTGACCGCGCCCAAGTGACATAGGACGCATCCGCCAAGTTTTTCAGATTGCCTTCCCCGTCCGTGAGGTGAAACCAGGTGGGGCTGACTACGTTGAGACCGGGCATCGGTCCGATTTTTGACGTATCGGGATTTTTCGTAACGACCTGTTCCCAGGTCATATTCACTTTGCCCCCCGTCGGCTTCCAAGGGATATACGCTTGAGCAGCCGGCTGTGCGGGTATCGTCTCCACCCGATCGAGCGCGATCTCTTTTTTGCGGGCATGTCCTACCGTACCGTCCTTGCGCTGCACATAATACCACTGGTCCTTCTCGTACCAGATCATCACTTCTTCGCCCTGCTGCACCTCGGCCACAATCGGCGATTTGACGTTCGGTTCCCTGCGCATCGCAACACTTTTGCCGGACGAAGCACTCTCCGCCTTGCCCCACTGGACGTTGTCTCCCTGAAGATGCACCAAAACGATCCCCGTATCCGCCGATTCCCGGATGTCCAGCCCGTAATATTGTTTAACCGGGTCGATCGGCAGGTACACCTCCTCCCCTTTTTTGACGATCGGAAACTTCAGCGTCTGAGGTTTCTCGTTCACCGTAGCGGTTAACGCATTCGTTTTCAGCCGGACGACTTTGTCCTTAGTCGTAATGATGACCGACTCGCTGGGGGCTTCATACAAGATCGAAGGGTCGGCTTTATCTTTAATAAACGACAACGGCAGCTTCAGCCCGTCCTGCTCGCCAAGCGCCTCCTGCTCCAGCATCTCTCCCCGGTAAAACACCGGCTTCTGCAATCCGCCGTAATCCGGCTGTACTTGCTCGCTGCTCGGGTAATAAGTCTGAAACCAATAATAGCCTGCTAACCCGGCAATACCGGCCATAACGATAAACCCAAACAGCCGCCCCCATCGTTTCGTACGTTTCCGCTTTGCGGGCGGCGGGGTCAACGATTCCATAGTTCCACTCCTTTAATTCCCGAGATGTGTATGGTGCTGAGCGAGTTTCTCTGCAACAAAAAAGACGTGTCCGACAGACACGTCCATTATACTACAAATACCGACGAATCGAACCGCTTCCGGGTTCATTAATGTTTGACAGAGAGCGCGCACTCCGGACATATGCCGTGCACTTCCATCCGGTGCCCTTTTACTTGAAACCCCGTCTGCTTTGCGGCATTCCACTCCACTTCATGCAGCGGCGGATATTCAAAATCGACGATTTTACCGCAGTCTTCGCAGATCGCGTGATAATGGTCGGACATATCGGAGTCGAAACGGCTCGAATCGTCGCCATACGTAAGCTCGCGTACGAGTCCGGCCTCGATAAACACTTTTAGGTTATTGTATACGGTCGCAACGCTCATGCTCGGAAAACGGTCTTCCAGCGAACGGTAGATGTCGTCGGCAGTCGGATGCTCCATCGTATCCAGCAAGTAAGCCAAAATCGCATGACGTTGAGGCGTCATCCGAACTCCGGTTGTCTTTAATTTGTCCAGTGCTTGCTCGAATCGGGACGTCATGTTCCTCACCACCATGGAAGTTGAAATGGAATTGCAGATGTATACAAAGTCATTGACTTTTCTAAAATTTATAGAAATGTGCGACTTTCTACTTATTGTACGTTCGTACAAGCTGTTTTGTCAATCGACGCGATTCACAACGATCGTACCGTTGCTCGTGTCGAGCCGGATTTTATGCTGTCCGGACCCTACTTGGCCGCGAACGGTTTTGTCGGAAATCGTTAGCGGTAAATTCGACGACGCTTTACCGCCTCGGCCGTCCACCTCGAAATTCCCCTGCTCCGGGACAAGCAGCTCGATTCGGCCATTCGTCGTATTCAAATCCCAATCTCCGCCCAGCGTATGGCTGGTAACCGATATAGCGCCGTTCGTCGTCTTGATGCGCACATCCCGCTCCGGCTCGGTAACCGTGACCGCACCGTTTGTTGTCGTAACCTCGGCTTTCCCCCGAATGCGCCCCAGGGTCACGGCGGAATTGGACGTTCGCACTATAGCAGCCTCCGAAATATCCAAAGCGGTCACCGCCCCGTTTGTCGTGCCCAGGTCCGCCATCCCCCGGATCCCGCTTACATGGATCGAGCCGTTCGTCGTATCGGCGATTAGTTTCCCCCCGATGTCTGCCACTTGAATCGAACCGTTCGTCGTGCGGACGACAAGCTCGCTTCGGATCGGCAGCTTCTCCGCTTGCACTTTCCCGTTGCGCAGTTGAAGCTCCATATCGACTTGCCTGTCTGCCGGAACGGTTACGACCAGATTCATCCGGGGCTTCCGGTAGCCCGAATACGACTCTCCTTCCGCCACGATGCGAACGATTGGACCGTCGCTAACCACCAGCTTGGAGCCCTCCGCGATGAGGCGAGCCGCTTCTTCGTTCAGCTTGTCGACCCATATCGTCGTATCGATCCGGATCGCATCCGTATCCGCCGATTTCAGAATGACGCTGCCGTTCGGATTTTCAATGATAATCTTCTCCGTCCGTTCGCCTACAGGCACCTGAACCAGCTCTTTCTCGAACTTGTGCCCGAACTCCCCTGACATCACCGACCCGAATTTCCAGGAAAATCCTTGGAACCATTGGCTTGGCGGCCAGCCGTGCTGGGAATATAAAGCGATAGCAGCCGCAATGATCACGGAAAACAGCACGCCGCCGACATCGAGGCGGGGACCCCGTTCGGCCCGGCGATGCCGGAAGTTGACCCATAAGTATTCAAGCCCCAGCAGGATGAATACAAGCGGCCAGGCATCGAACGCATAGCCCAAATAATTCGTATCCCACACACGGTCGGCCAGCAGTCCCCCGCCGGCAGCGAGCAATACGAGCCCTGCGGTTACCTTTCCCACCCGGATCATAGATCGTCCCCCTTCTTTATGTATACGCCGGCTTAGCTATTTCGATCTCGCATTACGCAAAAACAGGACGATGCCGATGCCGATCAGAACGAGTCCTCCGATCAGCGTACCCATCTTGTCCATGACCGCGTTCATCCAGGCCGGCTTGGCGCTGACTACGAAAAACAGCGCACCCGCCCCCACCAGAAGCCAGCCGATATAGGGGCGCGAGCCGGGAGGCTGCGGTTGTCCATCCAAAACTGCAGGCTCCCCCGGCTTAGCGGCGGCGGTAAACCGGTAAGCGTTCAATCTGTCCGTAGACTGAAGCGCATCGAATAAACTGTAGAAATAAATAATCGGCAAAAAAAGCGCCAGCAGCGTAATAAGCGGAATGCTCGACATATTAAGCGAAAAATGGACGATCGCGAAAATATCCATAATGATGAGCAGCATAATCAGCAGCCCTTTTTGCATAAGACCGAGATAAAAGTGGCCGGTGCCGGGAATGCAGCACGAGAGCAGGCCGGCGATCCATTTCCGTTTCGCAGGCGCCAGCATGTAAGGATCAAACGGCTGCCACGACGGATGATCTCCGGATCCGCTTTCCGGATAGCCCGGACCGCGCCCGGTATGGGACAGCCCGCCTTCCGCGGACGAATCGCCGTTGTCTTTGTGCGGATCGTTCATCGTAGTTGTGAATCCTCCTTCAGGTGGGCATCTAATCAAATGAATTAATCGTGTATACAAGGATATGTATGAACGCAGGTACCGGTCATTTCTTATTCCATCGAAACGTTCATAACGCCTGCGACTTTCTGCAGCTCGTCCGCAGCCAGCACCATCTGCTCCGGCTTGGACAGACGCAGAAACATCCGGATTTGAATCCGTTCCTCCCCGGTATCGGAAGGGGGCATATGATGGATAGTCAGCTTGCGGATTTCCATCCCCTTCTCCTTGAGCACCGCAGAGATGACAGCCAGGCTGCCGGGCCGGTCGAGCAGCTCGATTTGAACCGCTTTTGTCTGCTTGCCGCCCATCCACTTTTTCTCAACCTTATTGAGAATCCACAGGCTGATCAGGACGAACACCGTAGTTACGACGGCGGCATAATAATACCCGGCTCCCGTCGCCAGTCCGATCGCGGCCACCACCCAGAGGGAAGCGGCTGTCGTAAGCCCGGATATCGAGCTGCCGTTAAAAATTATAGTGCCCGCTCCCAAAAAACCGATGCCGGTTATAACCTGAGCGGCCAGACGCGCCGGATCGACCCGCACGTTCGGCTCATCGGCAAACTGTCCGAAGCCGTACAAGGACAGCAGCATAATAAGCGCGGAGCCCAGGCAGACGAGAATGTGTGTGCGAAATCCGGCCGGGTGATTGCTTTGCTCCCGCTCCAGACCGATTAATCCGCCGAGCACCAGAGCAAGCACTAGCCTTACTGTTATATACAGGGGTTCAAGTATCCACGGATTTTCCAAGCGGCCCCTCCGGTTTCTTATTTCATATCGATTAGTAAACGCTGGCAAGTTCTATTGTAACACGGAATGATAGAAAACATGAATGCGTAAAGGGGATCATGCCGAGGAGAAGCTGCAGGGCGGTACGTAGGGCGGAAATAGGAATAGAGGCACCCTGTGTCGGGTGCCTCGGATACGATCGATTAGCGCAAAATCCATTTGGCGATATCGGTAATGATGTAGTCGGGCACGTTCGCCGGAATGGCATACTCGGCGCCTGTCGACTGGCCTTCAAATTCCACCATCGTATGGTTGACCTTCGGATACAGCTTGTATTCCACATCGGTGCGGGCGGAAAGCGTCTTTTTCCACGTATCCAGACTGTCCGGGAACACCTGGATGTCGTTGCCTCCCTGCAGCACGAGCATACGGCCGGTTTGACCTTTGGCCTGCTCGGCGGCATACGTGTTGCGGATATCGAACCACCATACCGGGCTGCCCATGGCGAACGCTTGCGGGATATTGGAGACAGAATATTGCGGGTCCTGCAGCAGTTTTACTTGCTGCTCGAGGAATATAAGCTGCTGCTCGGCCGTTTCGGTCGGCTGTCCCGCCTTGTTGAGCAGGTCCAACTGATACTTGGTTTGCTTCACCAGCAGTGTTTCCAGCGGCTCCGTCGGTGCGGCGAGCAAGATCGTCCCGGCAAGACCCGTATCTTTGGCCGCGTCAATAATGCGCGGCATAACCATGCCTCCCTGGCTATGGCCGGCTACATAGATTTGCGACGGGTTAATGCCTTCCGTCTGCTTCAAAAGCTTGACGGCGCTGACGGCATCTTTGACCGTTTCTTCGTTAACGGTATATGCTTGGCCCAGCTGCCCCAGCTGCATCTTCATCACATGTTCGCGGGTAATCTTCTCGTACCGAAGTACGGCAACCCCTTGGGCGGCCAGTCCTACAGCCATATCACGGAACGTCTTCACCGATCCAGCCGTTTCGTCCCGATCGTTCGGCCCGGAACCGTGCACGAGAACGACGGCGGGGAACGGGCCCTTGCCGACCGGCATCGTTAAGGTCCCCGGCAAAGCAAACGTACCTTCACCGACTACTACTTCCTTTTCAACGTACTTGGAAGGATCGTCGTACGAAGGCTCCACATAACTCCCCTCGATAGAATAATAAGGAACGAAGAAATCGTCAATTTTTCCGGTTTGATCGAACCGTATTGTAATCTCAAAAGGAATTGCTTGGGTCGCATAAGCGATTGTCGCGTTGTGATGGACGGCATTCGAGCTTTCTTCCACGGCAAGCAGCGCTCCGAGAGGGCCATACGTGTTTGCTATGCTTCCTTTCATTTGCGGGAGCATCAGCTCCAGTGCTTGCGGAGGCAGCTTGTCGGTAAAGAAGCTCCGGGCCTTCTGGAGCTCGCCCGCCTGTAACGCGGACATAAACGCGCTAGCGAGCAGCGCATAATCGTCTTGGGCGATTACGATTGTATGGGTTTCTTCATTCCATCCTGCGTGAATCCCCAGCGCATCGGCGAGAACGCCGAGCGGCAAGACGGTTTTCTCGTTTACGATCTCTACAGGTTTGTCCAGCGTAACCGCCTTCCCGTTCACGGTAATCGCAGCTTCCCCGATCTTCACCCTGATCTCGGTTTGACCGCGCTTGACGGTTACGGACAGGTCTTCGTCGTGCCACAGAACGGCTGCGCCTGCCGTTTCGCTATAGTCGCGGAGAGGAACCAGCTTGTCCGCTTCCACGGAAGCTGCAGGTTTGGCCGGCTGAATTTGGGAGGCCGGCTGCCCCGCAGCCGGTGACGGCAGCGGCTCCGATGCGCCGGCAACCGCCGCCGGAATCGCGAGAGCGAGCGCCAATGAAGCTGCAGCTACGCGGCGAATCGTATTTAAAGGTTTTTTCATAGTCGATTCCTCCTTGGTTTTCTATTACTAATACGGATAACTAGCAAAAAAGTTCATTGCAAAAATATATTTTTCCGGAAGCAAGGGAAAAAGCGGAAGAAATCTCCTCCGCTCCTCTCGCAGCTTATTAGATCCGCTACTATTCCCGTTTCAGCCGCTCCACGATCAACTGATTGACGAGGCCGGGGTTCGCTTTGCCCTTGGACTCCTTCATCACTTGTCCGACCAGGAAACCGACGGCCTTTTCTTTGCCGGCCTTGTAATCGGCAACCGACTGCGGGTTCGCTTCGACAACCTTGTCGACGATCGCCTGGATCGCGCCTTCGTCGCTGATCTGGACGAGCCCTTGCTCTTCGACGATTTGACCCGGATTTTTACCGGATACGAGCATTTCCTTAAAGACGGTTTTGGCGATTTTGCCGCTGATCGTCCCTTTCTCGATCAGACCGATCATTTCGCCGAGCCCTTGCCCGGTTATTGGAACCGCATCGATCTCGAGATTGTTCGTATTCAAATAACCGAGCAAATCGCCCATGATCCAGTTCGAGACCGCCTTCGAGTCGGACGTATGGCTGAGGCTTTCCTCAAACAGATCAGCCAGCTTCTTCGAGGACGTAATGACTTCCGCGTCGTAGGCAGGCAGACCAAGCTGCTCCGTATACCGCGCCTTGCGGGCGTCCGGAAGCTCGGGAATCGTCGCACGCACGCGGTCCTTCCATTCGTCGTCGATATACAGCCGGACGAGATCGGGGTCGGGGAAGTAGCGGTAATCGTGGGCTTCTTCCTTGCCGCGCATCGTCAGCGTCTTGCCTTGGGCTTCGTCCCAGCGGCGGGTTTCCTGAACGACTTCGCCTCCGGAGGACAAAATCTCGGCCTGACGAATCTCCTCGTATTCCAGACCGCGCTGAACGCCCCGGAACGAGTTCATGTTTTTGAGCTCCGCCCGCGTGCCGAATTTCTCCTGTCCAAACGGACGGAGACTGATGTTCGCATCGCAGCGCAGCGAGCCCTCTTCCATCTTGACGTCGGATACGTCGCAGTACTGGATGATCGCCTTCAGCTTCTCCAAATAAGCCCGGGCTTCTTCGGGAGAGCGGATATCCGGCTCGGATACGATCTCGAGCAGCGGAGTACCGACGCGGTTGAAGTCAACGAGCGACGCGTAGCCGCCGTCGACGTGGGTCAGCTTGCCGGCATCCTCTTCCAGGTGAAGACGCGTAATGCCGATCCGCTTGGTCACGCCATTCACTTCGATGTCGATCCAGCCGTTCTGACCGATCGGCTGGTCGTATTGAGAGATCTGGTACGCTTTTGGCGAATCGGGATAAAAGTAGTTTTTCCGGTCGAACTTGCTGTGTGTGGCTACTTCGCAATTAATCGCCATCGCGGCTTTCATCGCATATTCAATCGCCTGCCGGTTCACAACCGGCAGCACTCCCGGATGGCCCAGGCATACCGGGCACGTATGGGTATTCGGCGGCGCTCCGAATTCGGTGGAGCAGCCGCAAAAGATTTTCGTGTTCGTGTGCAGCTCGACGTGAACCTCGAGGCCGACTACGGTTTCGAATGGTTTGTCCGTCACGGGATGTTCGCTCCTCCTTCTCTATAGCGCCGGGCGCTGCTTATGGTGTTCGGTATGCTGTTCGAAGGCGTGGGCGACCCTTAGCACCGTCGCTTCGTCCAGCGCTTTGCCGATAATTTGCAGACCGACCGGCATTCCTCCCGCAAGCCCGCACGGTACGCTGATCGCCGGGACTCCCGCAAGGTTAACCGGTATGGTCAAAATATCGTTCAAATACATCGTCAGCGGATCGCCGACCTGCTCGCCGATTTTGAACGCCGTCGTAGGCGCCGTTGGTCCGATGATCACGTCGTAGTTCTGGAAGACGTTGTCGAAGTCCTGCTTGATCAAGGTGCGGACCTTCTGGGCTTTCAAATAATAAGCGTCGTAATAGCCCGAGCTGAGCGCATACGTTCCGAGCATAATGCGCCGCTTCACTTCCGGGCCGAACCCTTGACTGCGCGATTTGACATACAGGTCAAGCAGATTGTCCGGATCGGAGGCGCGGACGCCGTAACGGACGCCGTCGAAACGGGCCAGATTGGAGGAAGCCTCCGAGGAAGCGATCAGGTAATAGGTCGCTACCGCATATTCGGTATGAGGCATGGACACTTCTTCCCACACCGCTCCGAGCCCTTCCAGCACTTTAAGCGCGGACAGCACGGAATCTTTCACGGCCGGGTCGACGCCTTGTCCCATATATTCTTTGGGAACCGCGATGCGCAGCCCCTTCACGTCGCCGCTAAGCGCCCCGATATAGTCGGGTATGCTGACGTTCGCGGAGGTGGAGTCCTGCGGATCGTGTCCGGCAATCGCCTGGAGCACGTAAGCCGCATCTTCGACGTTTTTGGTGAGCGGTCCGATCTGGTCGAGCGAAGACGCGAAAGCAACGAGTCCGAACCGCGATACGAGCCCGTAGGTCGGCTTCAATCCGACAACGCCGCAGTACGACGCAGGCTGGCGGATCGAGCCTCCCGTATCGGAGCCAAGCGAGAAATATACTTCCCCGGCGGCCACCGATGCGGCCGAACCGCCGCTGGACCCTCCCGGAACGTATTCGGGGTTCCAAGGATTCGTCGTCACGTGGTACGCCGAATTTTCGTTGGAGCCGCCCATGGCGAACTCGTCCATGTTCAGCTTGCCGATCGTCACGGATTGCGCCTGTTTCAGCTTCTTGATGACGGTAGCGTCGTAGATCGGATCGTAATTTTCGAGAAACCGGCTGGCGCACGTTGTCGTAATGCCTTCGGTAACGATGTTGTCCTTAATGCCCGCAGGCAGGCCGAACAACAAACCGCGATCGCCGCCTAAAGCGAGCTGATCGTCAAGCTCTTTTGCGGTACGGCGTGCTCCCTCCTCATCCACACGAAGAAAAGCCCGCACCTTGGAATCGACATCGCCGATCTTGGCGAGCGACTGATCGACCAGATCGGTCACGGACAGCTCCTTGCCGGCTAGCCGGCTATGTAATTCCTGCAGCTTCAGGTCAAACAAAGACAAAATAAAACCTCCCTCGATCGCGCTGTAACGCCTATTGGCGAATCCTTATTCCAGTACGGCCGGCACTTTGAACTGACCGTCTTCTTCGTCCGGAGCGTTCTTCAGGACGCTCTCGATCGGCCAGGACGGACGCACGTTATCTTCCCGCATAACGTTCACCAGCGGCATGGGATGACTCGTCGGCTCCACATGGTCCGTGTCCAGCTCGTTCAGCTTCTCGGCGTATTTCAAGATCGCGTTCAACTGGTCCGTAAACCGCTCCGTGTCGGCTTCGCTTAGTTGAAGCCTGGCCAGCTTCGCGACATGGTCGACATTTTTGGCCGTGATGCTCATCGCTTGCACCTCCCGAATTGCTGTGTATATGAACCTGCATTCATTCTTCCTATTATAGCTTACCGGGTATTGGAACTCAATAAAAAGGCCGCTGCAGCGAGCCGCTGGGCAGGTTCGGGCAGGTCGGCCTGGCTCCGGTCATCCGCGATTGACAGAAGGTGCATTTGGAGTAAAATCAAAAACTCCCGCAGGATTGAAATCCCCGCAGGAGTATACGTTTAAGCCTCTCGGCATCCGAAGGAGCGATTACTCGCCTTTGGAGGCCATGGAAATTTCGGGAGAAGTGAGCTTGTCGTAGAACTCGGCGTACTTGTCCTTGTCCTCGCTCGCCCGCAGCGCCATAGCGATCCGCGGATGCTCGTTTAATATTCCGGTCATCATGTAAGGGATAATGTAGCCCCACTCGACCTTTTCGCGAAGCGGAATCATCCGGCGTTCAATCACTTCGAGAACCGGACGCAGCTCGTACTTCGGATTTTTCAGGTAGCTGACCAGCAGCTCGGTGTTGCAGTTGCCTGCCGCGCGGCCCATGCCGAATACGGAAGCGTCCAAAAATTGCAAACCGCGCTCGGCTGCCATAATCGTATTCGAAAATGCGAGCTGCATATTATTGTGCGCATGAATGCCAAGCTGCTTATCCGGCAGATGGCGCTGGAATTTGGTAACCAGATATTCGATATCCCGGTGGTTCAGGCTGCCGTAAGAGTCAACGATATAAACGACGTCAACCGGGCTTTTGGCGATCGCTTGGAACGCCTCGATCAGGTCGTGCTCCATAACGTGAGACAGCGCCATAATATTAATCGACGTCTCGTAGCCGTAGGAATGGAACTTGTTTACGAGATCCAGCGCTTTGTCCACGTCCTTGATGTAGCACGCTACGCGGATCATGTCGAGCAGGCTTTCGTTACGCGGCAAAATGTCGTTCTCGTCCACGCGGCCGATATCGACGAGCGCGGACAGCTTCGTATCGCCCTTTTGAGGAATGACTTCGCGCAAAAACGCTTCGTCCAAAAACCGCCATGGACCGGAATCGGCCCCTTTCAGCAGCTTGGCGGAGTTTTTATAGCCGATTTCCATATATTCGACGCCGGCCGCGTTCAACGAATAATACAGGTCGCGAACGAATTCGACGCTGAAGTCCCAATTATTAACGAGTCCGCCGTCGCGGATCGTGCAGTCCAGTATTTTGGCATGATTGTCGTTCATCTTGTCCTGTTCCTCCCGAAAACCGTTTAATGCTTATCATAGCTTATCGGCAAAGAACGTGTCAATATTTGCGGAAACACGCGTTATCTCCCGGAACATGCAGAAAAGACGCCTTTAGATCGAACTAAGGCGTCCTGACATTCATAACAATCGGATAGGCGGCAAAGACTAGATCCATGCCTTCAAATTAATTTGACGGATAAAGTCCTGCTGGGACTGAACCTCTTTATTGTCGGCAGCCGTGTCTTCGGCGGCGTCTCCGTTCATAATCCGACGGAACAGCAGCTCGTTCTTCGTGGCTAGCGCATAATCGATCAGCGCCTCCCGTTCGATCCGGTCCGCCTCCTGCTGCAGCAGCGTCTCCTCCAGCTCGATATCCGCGGCAGGCACGAACACGTGCTTGTTCATCTTAGGGATCCGCACGACATAATCGAACGCGTTATCCGCATTCCGATCGTATGCGATTATATATCCGTAATCTCCGATTGAAAGATTTTGCTCAAAACTATCGGCTACGATACATACCTTTTGTCCTAAACGCAGCATGATGGTCGATTCCTCCCCCGCGCTTTGCCCGACCAGGCAAAACTATTCTACGAAAACGTTCGCAGCCCCTCGACTTTTCAAAGTTTCGTATGTGTTATATATGGTATCAAATTCGAACCGTAAAGGGAAGTCACGTTTGACCGGAAGGTTCCTGATTCAGGCCAAGGGCTTGCACATATTCATAGATTCGGGAGACGAACAGTTCCGGCTCTTCGTCGGATGATGGCTGATGGCGGGATCAAGGCCGCTGCGTGAACGCTTCTTAGCTCTATTATAATCCGTCGTACAATCGCCTAGACCACAATCGTCGGAACCTACGGGAGCAGCTCCTTGCGGCGAAACAGCCGGACTGCGGCAAATAGCAAAGCCGCTATAGCTGCAAGGGTAACGGCGAGTGCAAGCGGAAGCTGCGTGCCTGGACCGCCGTCCGCCAAAACAAGGCTTGCCCGTCCGGACAGCGAGCCGGGACTCCAATTCATCGCGCGGTTAAACAGACCCGTAAGGACGGAGAGCAGTAAAACCGAGCCGATCGTCAGGAAAGCGACGCCGCTGTTTCCGTTCATCCAAGCGCTCAGCATCACCGCCACCGTAACGACGAACACGAGCCACAAACCGAACAGCAGCAAGCTGCCCGCAAAAAGGGAGGGCGCTACGGAACCGATCAAGATGTGCGTGTAATACCAGCTCGCCGCAAATCCGGCTAAAAACGAAACTGCCGTCAATGTAACGGCTCCCGCCCATTTCGCGGTGATATAGGAAACGAACGAAACCGGCTTGACGAGGACGAGTCCGGCCGCGCCGCTCTGTCTTTCGCTAGAAACGATGCCCATTATGGATAACACCAGGACAAGCACGCCGATCATCCCGAACTGCGACAACGTCTGGGCCAGCACCTCCGCCCCGGTTGGCATCGGTATCTCGATAACCGCTCCTTCCGGCAGACTGCCTGCGGCCTGCAGCAGATCGGGCAAGTAATACGTTGTCACCGGCTGGGAGATGCCGAGCAGCACGAAGACGAGCGGCACCCAGATCCATTTGCGGCTGCGCCACATCTCTGTCATTTCTTTGTTAAACAATACGAGCCACTGATTCATTCTCTCACCGCCTTCATAAACAGCTCCTCCAGCGTCGTTCTGCCCGCTTCGAACCGGGTGACCGGCACTTGGCTCGCCAGCAGGTCTTCCCACAGCACAGCCCTCGCTTCCGTGAGCCCGGAAACCGTAATCTTCGCCTCATAACGGCTGGCTTCGATGTCCCGCACGCATTCCAGCCGGCTCCACCTTTCCACATGGTCATCTACCGGAAGCTCGGACTGCACCCGGATGACCGGATCGCTGTATTCGCGCCGCACCTCGTCCAAGGTGCCGGATACGACGATCCGCCCTTTGTTCATAATCATAATATCGCTGCACACTTCCTCCGCATCGTGCAGCACGTGGGTGGAAAACAAAACGGTCGTCTCTTTCTGTATCGACCGGATCATATCGAGCACTTCCCTTCTGCCGATCGGATCGAGCGCCGATACGGGCTCGTCCAGCAGCAGCAGCCTGGGCCGGTGGATAAGCGCCTGCGCGATGCCCAGACGCTGCTTCATGCCGCCGGAGTATCCGCCGATCCGTTTCTTCGCGGCGTCCTTCAGACCGACCGTTTCCAGCATCCGATCCGCCCGGCCGGCCGCCTCCTGCTTGCTCATCCGGGCCAATCTGCCGGAGAAAATCAAATATTCCCGGCCGCTCATCCAGTTGTAAAACGACGGATATTGCGGAAGGAACCCGATGATGCTGCGGATGTCCGCCGTGCTGCCGGTCACGGGCCGCAGCGTGGCCGGCGTTTCGTTCGCCGGAGCGTCGGACGCAGCCGGGCCCGCGCCGAAACGGATCGTACCCGAACTCGGCTGGAGCAGGCCTGCCATCATCTTTAACGCCGTCGTCTTCCCGGCTCCGTTCGGTCCGAGCAAGGCGACGCAGTGTCCTTCCTTTATAGTGAAGCTGATCTCGTTCACAGCTATTGCGGAGCCAAACTTTTTAACGAGTCCTTGCACCTCAAGCAATTTCATGATGCTTTCTCCTTTCCAACAACAAAATAAACAATCGGTCCAATGACCTGAATCAAGACGATGACGGGAATCCATAGTCCCTTCGGTCCGCGCGTCCGTTCGGCGCGGATGCAGTCCACCAGGGCTACCGCCATCAAGATAAGCTGGATAACGATAATCGGCATCACCAGCAACCAGTTTACGCTAGACAACATGGAATCCATTTCACGTTCCTCCCTGCTTTTTATTGCTGCGAAACCAATTCGTTCGGTACACGATCCAATATACGACCAGCGGCATCGGCGCCTGAATGAGCCCCCACATCCCCCACAGCCACGGATATTTGGCGCGCTTGCGGGCGTCCAGAAAGATAAACGTGCTCTGGCCTAACAAGACGAGCGTAAGGAGGACGAGCGCCCACGGGGGAAGTTGTTTTGTCACCTCGGTCATGTCCGTTCACCCGCTTTTCGTCTCGTGACGAAGACGACGAACGGAACGGCTGCTACGGCTAGCAGCTGGATCGCGATAAATACGGCGGGCCTCCCGAACGAAATCGCTCCGTATACGGCGAGCACGCCTAATCCGGCTAACCAAAACAGGATCAAATCGCGGATCAGCTTGCGCCGCGCTTCGCGTTTCCCGGCAACGACAAGCCGCTCAAACCAGATCGTATTCGGCGTATTCGGGTCCGTCCATCGTTCCATTTTATCGAGCTCGTGCTTGATCATCGACGAAAGTTCAAACGACTCTTCGTCTTCGCCCGGCAGCGTATCCGCCTGTTCGGCGTTTTTGGCTTTTTGGCTGTCCGCCCGGCCCACCGACTCGTCCGCCTGCTCAAGCGCCGCTTTTAATTCCGGACCCGAATCCCCGGTGACATGTTGGTTACCCTTTTGTTTGTCAGGGTCGCGTTCATTCATGAGGCCCCAGCTCCTTTCGCAAGCTCTTAATGCCGTTGTGAATGCGGGACTTGACCGTGCCGGTCGCCACATTCATCATGTCGGCGATCTCCTCGTAGGCATAGCCGTAGTAATGCTTCAAAATGATCGGAATCCGGACATCGTCGGGCATTCGACCAAGCAGATCGAGCAGCTCCGACCATTCCTCGCCGGATTGCTGCGCATGCCACTTGATTTGCCGGAGCGCCTGTTCCTGATCGTGCCAGTCGCGTTCTCGCTTTTTCCTTCTTAAATGATCCATATACAGGTTGGTGCCGATCGTAATCAGCCACGACGAAAACTTCGAAGTAAAATTGTATAGCCGGATCTTCTCGATGCAGCGCATCATCGTTTCCTGGGTTAAGTCTTCCGCCAGGGCCGGTTGGAACGTAATCTTCGTCATATAGTTCAGAAGAAATCCGTAGTTTCCCTTTAGCAGTCCGGCCAGCGCTGCCGAATCCCCCCGTTGCGCGCGCTCGATCCATTCTCTTTCATCCATCGGTTCTTCTCCTTGGGAGCCGTGGTGTGCCTCTCTTCTCATTGTTCGGTAATAGTACGCCCGGGATTCATGAAAAGTTCATTGGGGTATAAATTTTTTTGTACCCTTGTGGAAATAACCGCCTCCAACCGAGCCTGCAAACTTCCCTTCCGGCAGTTTGACTTCCGTTATCTGTTATTCACAGCAGGAAATCGACGTTTAGCGGAACTTTTTGTTCCGTTATTCAAGTAGAATCGCCTCTATCCCCTTCTAAAATCCAATATAAAGGAAACCAAACTTCCGCTATAGCCTGAAAGTTACGTACTTTGCGGCAATAAAGGAAGTCATTCTTCCGCTACACGATGGATGGCCGGTGACTGGCGCACCGCGTGCAGCTGCAGGTGTGCGGTATTTTGCTATGGGGAACCGTAAACGATCTTAAAAAAAGCCCCGGTTCCACCGCTAACGGGGAACACAGGGCTTTCTCATTCTTTGGCCGTTTAAACGCTCGCTACTCCTTCTCGCGATACCGTTAATGTCTCAAACCCGTGCTCTGTAATTACGTACGAATTCTCGATACCGACAACCCCTCTGCCGGGAAACGTGAATTTGGGCTCGATCGCGATAACCATGCCCGGCTCCAGCTCGTAACGGAATCCTCGGGCCAGCACCGGCAGCTCGTCGATCTCCAGCCCAATCCCGTGTCCCAGAAATTTCACCTGATCCGACCCAAAGCCCATGAAATATTCGCTTAGGCCGGCTTCGCGGACTTGCTCCAGCGCCGACGTATACAGCTCCTCGCACACTGTCCCGGGCTTCAGCATCGCTTCCGTTCTTCTCAGGACCGCCTCGGACAGCTTGTAGGCATGCATCAAATCGTCCGGCAAACGGCCGATAACCGCCGTTCGCGTCTGATCGATGACGTACCCGTCGATACAGCAGCCGATATCGATAAGAACCGGCTCGTCCGTTCCGATCTGCCTTCTCCCCGCACTTTGCGGACTGGCCGGGCCGAGCCCTTGCCCGCCCGCCGGGCCGTCGAAATAGCTCGGCATCGCCGCTGCGGCGCCCGCTCCGATCATGCCTGTAATAATCTCCTGATTGTAGCCTCTGACGCGCATCAGTCCCATATGACCGTTGTTGCGGATCACGGACTCTACGACCGCCATCAGCTCGAACTCGCGCATGCCCGGCTTCAAAGCCGCTATCGCCGCTTCATAGGCCATATCGATCACTCTCGCCGACTCGCGGATCAGAGCGACTTCCGCTGCAGACTTGATCATCCGGGTTTCCCGGATCAGCATCGAGCCGTCGACCCAGCGCGCCCCGGGGAACGCCCCCTCCAGCCGCTGAAACTGCTGCACGGGGAGCACGTCGTATTCGGCCGCAAGTATCGGCGGCTGGCCGTCCGGTTTACGGAACAGCTGGGGGTAGTTCTCGGCAAGCCGGGAGCCGAGATTACGCATCGAGCCGAGCTCCTGAACGGTAACGTCGGCTTCCTCCCCGGCCCGGACGAAGCTGCGGCGGACGAAAAAGATCCCTTCTCCGTCGGCCGGCAGGAAGAAATACCCTGTCTGCATAGAGCCCAACAAATAGTACAAATCGACATTCTGAGTCATGATACAGCCGTCGATCCCCGATTGTTTCATTTTGTGCTGGAGCCTTTGACGGCGGGACGAACGTTCGGTCATAGTTCCACTCCTCATCTTCTTTTCGCATTTTTTCATTATACAATGTTTTGGAGTGAAAAGAGGAACAGCCGCCGCTCAACCGAAATAAGTAGGGTCAGACACGGTTGCGAATGCATGTAGGAAAGGAAATCGTCATTCGCGTTCTTACCGTGCCGATATACGTGGAGGAGGGAATCGATACAATGAAAAATCCGCTGTACGAGAGCCGGACGTTCACCAAGCCCGGAGGATTTACGCCGGGCATCGAAGGGCCGGCTTGCGATCGCGCAGGCAACCTGTACGCCGTCAACTATGAGCGCCAGCATACGATCGGCCGAGTGACACCGGACGGCGAATGTTGCGTTTTTCTCGAACTGCCGAACGGAAGCGTCGGGAACGGAATCCGCTTCAGCCGCGCGGGAGACATGTTCATCGCCGATTATCCGAACCATAACATTTTGAAGGTACATATGCAGACCAAGGAGTTGACCGTGTTCGCCCACGAGCCGGAGATGAATCAGCCGAACGACATCGCGATCGCCGACGACGACACGTTATTTGCCAGCGATCCAAATTGGAACGAATCGACCGGCAATCTGTGGCGGATCGACCCGCTTGGAACCGTTACGCTGCTGGAAAGCGGAATGGGAACGACGAACGGGATTGAAGTCAGTCCGGACAACCGTACCTTGTACGTCAACGAATCGGTACAGCGCCGGGTGTGGGCCTATGACCTCTCTGCGGACAAGCAAGTTTCCGGCAAACGGCTGCTGATCGAATTTCCCGACTTTGGCATGGACGGCATGCGCTGCGATTCGGAGGGCAACCTGTACATTACCCGGTACGGCAAAGGCACCGTAGCCAAGCTGTCTCCGGCCGGGGAACTGCTGGCGGAAGTGAAGCTGAACGGAACCAACTGTACGAATCTGACGTTCGGCGGTCCCGACGGTTGTACGTGCTACGTGACGTTAGCCGACACAGGAAGCGTAGAATCGTTTCGGGTGGACATTCCGGGACGGGAATGGACGATGCTGCAGCGTAGAACGTGATGCGACACTGCACGTTATCACGACAGTCTAATAGATGAGCTCCGCCGCTCCTTTAATCTCCCACGTAACCGGCCCAAGCACCGTGTAGGTGCGCGGATATTCGAGCCGCACGATCATAATGACCCCGGGCTTCTGCAAAGTCACCGAGTAATCGTATGCCGAATTGGCGTACATATAAGGAAACGTCCGGTCTTCGTTGATCACCTCGAAGACGAGCACTTCCGCCCGGCTGCGCCAAAACGTGCCGGGCAGAGGCTCGTTCGATGCGTCGAGCCGCAGGTTGCTTTGCAAATAATCGTACGCGAGCTGTTCCGCCCCCGCAGGATCGATGGATACGATCCCCTCCTTCAGCTTCTGCATATCGATCTGCTGCGCCGCGGCGTGTGCAGCCCGATTGACCGAACGTTTGCCTTGAAACAAAGCCTGCAGCGCGATCTCCTCATCGGCCTGCAACGCGTGAAGCAGCATAACGAATCCGATCAGCAGCAGGAAGGCAATCAGCTTGTACATCCATACGTCCTCCTAATATCGGGTCAGGGCACATATTCGCTCATCTTCAGTCCCGATGCCGACAGGCGGGAGCTGTCGGACGGCGGCGCGATGCCGATCAGCCGGTCAATCGCGAACATTCCGTCATACGGGTACGTGATGATCAGCTCGATGCCCGTTCCCCGCATTACCGGCGACATCGGATTCGTAGCGGCCGCCCCGCTGGTCGACGATACGCCGTACTCGAGCAGGTTCGTCTTGAAGCCGTGTGCGGCCAGCCGCGCCCGGGATGCTTCCACCGCCGAAGCATCGACGTAACCGTGGGACGCGTTGGCCCCGACTTCCAGCAAATAATCCACTTCCTTCTGCAGCATAGCCTGACGCACGATCAGCACATGCTTGTACACAGGAGCGAACATCGCCCAGCACAATACCGCCGCAAACAAGATAAACACTAGAATTTGCTTCATATTTGAAAGGCACTCCGTAAACGTTTATGGATTAATCGACTGGATCGTTCCGTTTAACCTGCCGCCGGTTGTCTTCACGTTATGCTGCATCCCGCCGCTGCCCCCGATCGTAGTGCTGTAGATAGCGATCACGACGATAATCAGCATGACGGTAACAAGTATATGCCTCATCCCTTCTCCGCCGGCCGCTTACGAGCCCGCATTCAAGGCGTTGATATTCGTATTGGCCGTGTCTCCCTTCACCTTGATGTTGTTGCGCATTCCCGTGTCCCCGTTATTGATAATCGAAGTGAACAGCAAGGCAACTACAATCAGCATCATAACCGTCATCAGTATGTTTCTCATTGGCTCATTTCCCCTTATCGTCTCAAGTACAATCTCAATTCAAATTACATTTATCGTAAATCGGTGCCCCCGCTCCCCTGGCTCAGTTCAAGGCATCGAACAGCTTCTGCCCTTCCTGTACCCACGGATATACGAAAATCCGAAACGTATTCAGGATCGGAATGCCGGCCAGCACGAACAGCAAATAGGATGTCGTTTCTTTCCGGCTTTCTTTGGCCAGCTCCAGCTTTTCCTTATAGTCCTGAATGCGTTCGTGCAGCAACGAGTAGTAGCTGCCGTGTTCGTTCAGCCGGAGCGAGTTAATCGTTTCGGCGAAGCTGTGGGCTTCCTCCGTGCCGAGACGTTTCTTGAAACGCTTGATCGCCTGATCCGCGTCCTCATACCATTCGTTGAGCAGAAGCTGCAAGTCCGACCGGATCGCCCGGCAAAACGGCAGGCATCGGTTCAGCTTCGCGTGGAGACTCATTTTGGAGCCGGTGTAATAAAGCAGTTGGTTGCTCAGCACATAAATCTCTCTCATGATCTTGTTGGACCGGTACTTGCCAAGCGAGACCAGCAGCGTACGGTCAAATCCGGCGAGCACGCCGATGACGGCCCCTGCGGCCATCACATGCACGGGTTCGATCCACGGCAGTGTCCATGACTTCGCAGCGGCTGCATAACCGACAGCGACGCTTCCGCCCCCGGCAAGCAGGAGGAACCTGCGAAGAAGCTCGTATCGCAGCGGATCGATCCGGATACCGCCTTCGGCGAGCAGCCTGCCCTTCTCCTCTACCGGCCGGGAACCTGCCGCAATGCCGAACAGCTTTAAGATCCGCGGCGGAACTTCGTAACCGCGAGCCCATCGCTGCATAACGAGCGCGGGCCATCGCCTGCGCCTGCGGGGTATGGCACGCAGCAAATAAACGAAAGACACGTAACCGGCCGCCAGCAATAGCGCGTAAGCAACCGCCTGGATCCAGAACAATTGCTCGGATTGTATCACCATCTGACATTCCCTCACATTCTCCGAATCGATAAATAAATCCCCATCAAAAAAGAAGCGAAAATGAGCAGCAGACCATCAAGCAGCATGTTGCGTCCGGCCGGGTCCAGGATGTAATACAAGTAGGCGTTATCCGCATTCATCTTAAAATTGATAAACAAAAATAAGATCAAAAACAGAATCGATGAGAAGTTGGCGAGCCGGATTTCAAGGAGCCGGTTGCGCTCCGCCTGATCCGCCCGCTGAGCACGCCGCATATCCGTGATCAGATCCTTCATGCTGTCGCACAAGTCGCTGCCTTCCAGTAGCCCTACGCGCAAAATGTTGGCAAAATACTCCGCCCATGTATGGCCGAGACTTAGCGAGAACAGGCGCATGCTGTCTTCCGCGTCGCGACTCGCCGCCAAGTTGCGGTACAGCTGTTCGAAGACCGGCTTCATGGATGACTGCATCCGGTTTTCCTCGAGCGTAACTTTTAATGCAGTCCGGATATTGCTTTGCCCCGAGACGATGTAGTACTGGTAAAACAGCTCCACTGCCGGTAAAAAATCGATCCGCGCTTTCATCTGCAAATTCAACAGCCGCATGCGGAGGACGACGTACGGGAGCAGGCCGAGCATCGCTCCCATCGCTGCAATCCCTTTCACATTGCGGAAACAGACGAATCCGGCGACAATCCCCGTCAAGACGAGCAGCAGCGAGACGAACAGAAACGTCCCGATCGGCATCCGCGATTGGACCGACTCCAGAAGATCGGCGATATGGCGGTACAGCTTGGCATACCGGGATATGAACAGCTCCACCCGGTTGGAAAACGCGGCCTGACGCACATGATTCAACCGGTAACGTGCGACCGCCTGGCGGGTAAACGTCTGGAGCAGCCGGTACAAAAACAAATAGGCGAGCAAAAACAACAGGAGCAAAAACGCAGCTTTGACGACAGTCAGCATCTGGCGATACATCCCATCCGTTCCAGAAGACTGTATCCTTCCGGGTCATATTTCCGAATCCGCTCGGCCGCACGCGGCGAAAAGCCTTCCGGATACCGCCACGAGCCCCTCCCGTAGTCGTAACGCACGATATCCCGCACCGTCACACTGTCACGGCTGGAGTCATATACATATTCCCCGATTCGAAGCAGCTTTCGTTTGCCGCCGACGATGCCCATCTCGAGTCCGATCTGCGTCACGTATTCCGTAATTCTTTTGGTCAGCCGGGTCGGGTTCATCCCTCTCCCGTCAAGCATGCACATATCGGCTATCGCATCGGGCGCATCCTCCAGCTCGTTGACGTGCACCGAGGTCAGGCTTCCTTCATGGCCTCTCGTACAGGCGCGGACATAAATGTTCGCATCGTCGTCGCGAATTTCGGCATGACAGATCCGTTTCGGAGATTGGCGCAAAGCCAGCTTAAACGCCTGGTTGCCGGAATGCAGCGCATCATGCTCGCTTACCTCGTATTCGATGACGTTTTTATTCGGGAAATCCCGCTTAAGCATCAGCTCAAACCGCGTCTCGATCGTTACGATCCGCTCGTGATCCGGCATCTCGGCGATCAATGCCTTGATCAGATTCGTCTTGCCGGAATTGGTAGGCCCGATGACGACCAGGTTGAAGCAGCAGCGGAGCACGCACAGCAAGATCGATTGGATCGATTCGTTCAACGTCTCGTAGTCGGGATGGCACAACGTATGCAGATTGAAATACCGCATCGTATAAAACCGGATCGTCATCGTAGGCTCCGCCGTAAAGCCGAAGCCGGTCAGCGTGACGCGCGAACCGTCCTTCAGCGCCACCTCCGCCCAGCGCTTCCGGGGATTGATCACTTCATTGTTAAACAACACCAGATTTTGCTGTATCCGCTCCACATCTTTCAAATGCTGAAACTTATGCGGAGAAGGAGTCGCCTTGCCTGCCCTTACTTCGTAAATGTCCCTCCCAACTACTTGGATTTCTTCAAGTCCTTCGCGATTTTTGAGCAGCAGTTCCAGCACGTTCATGCCGATGATCTCGGCAAATACCGCTTCGGCCAAAGTCGTATACCGGCGATTCGGCGGCACAATATGGTTCATCCTCCGCTTGGCGAGCTGGTCGTTAATGATCGCGACGAACCGGATTCGTTCCTCCTCGAAGCCGAGTACAGCCCGGTTCAACGATTCGCTGTACTGCTGCCGTTCCTCATCCGTCCGCCCTCTGGACGCGACGAGATACGAACGGATCTCGTCTACGCAGCGATGAAAATCGGGACTATCGCTTTCCTGCGGCAGCCGTTCGACGGCCATCCCGGTTCCATCCTCCGCCGCTTTCCCGGTGTCCGCTTCTCCCCGGCGCATCGAATACGCCAGCACGGAAAATTTACGCTCCGCCATCTTTTTCACCCGCTCCCCCTCGCCTTCCGGGGTTTGGCCGCCGGTATCCCGAGCGCCCCGGTTAACCGGCCGAATATCCGTTTAACGGCCGGCGCTTTATCCGGAGCAGCCGGTTCGATGCCGCATACGGCCGACAGCAGACGGACGATGTCGTCCAGATCGCGGTTAAGCGGATGCTTGCCGGTCAGCAGCTCCAGCAGTTTCCCCTGATTAACCGTCTCCGTCAGATCGGAATATTTGCCGACTTTGCCGATTAGCGAGAGCCCGGTTTCCTTGCGCACGTCCTGGTGCCGGATGCCCCCCGAGCTTCCGCTCCCCTCTGCCTGGGTCAGTATAAGATCGAACGATTCGGCCGCTAACCCGATGACCGGGCATAGTCCGCGCAGCCACCGGTCCGTATCCTCCTGAAAATGCGCCAGCTCCGGAGTCGTCACCAAGATCCTCGTGTCGGCCTGCAGCAAGGCGCATATCGTAGCCGCGTTGTCCCAGTACGCATTCACTTCGACGATGCAGACGTCGAACGTCCGTCTAGCCGTCCGGAGCAGATGCTCGATATCCTCCGCCGTAAAAAATTCCGCCTGTTCGCGAAGCTGATTGCCGAACAGGATGCGCAGATTCGGTCGCCCTTTTACCGGCTCGCAGTATAAATGAAGCCTGTCGGGCCGCAGGCTTTGCGACCGGATCTCTGCGCGCAGATGGTCCAGGCTCGCTTCGGGTTTCTCCAAACCCAAGTAGCGGTGAAGCTTCGAGCTTTTTAAATTCAGGCACAAATATCCGACCGAGCGCCGGGTGCTCGCGGCCAAACGTACGGCCGTGCCGAACGACACGAACGTCGTCCCGATATTCGGAGTCGAGCCGACGAACGTGATACATTGGCTCCCTCCGGCGGCAGCCGTTCCCGACTCCCCGTATATCCGCTGCATCAGCATACCGGTTATCGTCTCGATCGTGCGATGCGGGGGGATGTAAGGAATACCGCCCATCAGGCAATATTTGATCCATCTCCCGTTCTCTGCGGTATCGTGCCGGTCTGACAACATAACGGTCAGTTCAGCGCCGATGGCCGCTTCCTTCACCTGCTCGACATATTCGCAAAACGCCGCATAATCGAAAAAACGGTCCGAAATTACGATATGTCCGAAATCGGACAGATTAGCCGATTCCATGAAAGATTCCGGCTGGCGGAACAAGACGACGCGGTCGCCGCCCGGCGCCTCCCAGCTCAGCCAAACCTCGCACAGCGCTTCGTCCCGCGTAAGTAAGGCAATATGCACCCTCCGTCACCTCCTGCCTGTTGTTTGGATCGAACCCTCCGTAAGCGATGAAGCGGACAAAGCAATGACAAGCTTCGTCTTCTTTGTCTTGCAAGCCCGGTCGATCGCGAGCCACTCTTCCTCGGTCAGATTCAGATTGATCTGGTCGATCGAACCGTTCGCTTCTCTCCGGGAAGCATACATTTTCTCGGCGTCTCCGTTCACCCGGGACATGAGGTTGGACGACTTCGGATTGTCCACCTCGACGTTGGACGAGGATTTGACCGATGCGACCGTAATCTCCTGGGCGAACAGCCTCGCAGACTCTCCCTCGCTGCCGGACAAATACAGCTTGACCCGGTCTCCGGCTCGAATCCCGTTGGACAGCGACAAGATGTACTCCTTAGGAATCTGGAACGTCGACTGGCCGCGCGAAGGCAGCAGATGGAACTTGTCTACTTTCCAGGCCAATACGGGTTCATCCGTACCCAGCGGGACGACCGCCTCCTGACCTGCGACAAGCGAAATATCGGTGAACATCCCTTCCATCAGCGAGCCGGCCAAGACCGGCCTGTAAGCGAGCAGCGAAGCATCGATCATCGTACCGGCCGGTATAAAATCTTTCGGAACGACCACATTCACCGTCTGCTGCAATTCCACCTGCCTAAGCTGCAGCTTGTATACGCCGTAGACGAGCAGCGACGCCATCAAGGCAGCCGATAAGCTGATCAGCAGGTTGCGTCTTTTGTTTACCAACGTTTCACCTCCGCAACGTATAAAAGGACGCAAGACGGCCGGTTTCCCGATCGTCTGCGTCCTTCGCAAACGTTTCATTAATATAAACATATAATAACATTAATGTTCTTTTTTGTAAACTTTTATTTACATAAAAATAGCCATTATCCGCGTTATTATCCAACGCAGCCTAATGGCGGTGCTTCCGCATCATGACTCCATCTTACTCTAACCTAATAATTACCATAAACGGGAGGCGGCAGTCAAGCACTTTTGTTTCTGTTGGCCGGACAGGCCGGAACTGAGGGCGCCGGCATCGTTCCCACTGCTTACGTATCGAACCGGAACCCCTGCTCCTCCAAATAGTCCCGCAAATACGCCCGGACCGGCCGCTTGAACTTGTCCGCCATCTCGCGCGACCAGGTCGTATCGCGCTTGCCGTTCGTCCGTTCGATGTAATATTCCCGCGTCGTGCGGTCGTACTCCTCAACCGATTCCGACTTCTTCTCGTCGTCCTCGTACGTCTCGCGGTGAAGCACGGCGCGCAATGGAAGCCGCGGCCGCAAGGACGTCTCCTGATCCGGATAGCCGAGGCACATGCCGAACACCGGAAAGACGAGCTCGGGAATATGAAGCAGCGGGGTGATCGCCCGCAGGTCGTTCCGGATTCCGCCGATATACACGATACCGAGTCCGAGCGATTCCGCTGCAATGGCGGCGTTTTGGGCGGCGAGCGCGACATCGACGGCCGCGACGACGAAGTTCTCCATCGTACCAGATACCATCTGCACGTCATGTTTCTCGCACGCAAGCCGGCTTCTCCGCAGATCCGCACACCAAATGAGCAGCACCGGGCACGACTCGACATGCTGCTGGTTGCCGGCTATGGCCGATATCGCCCGTTTCGTCTCCGGATTGGTAACGGCGATCACGCTGTACGCCTGAACGTTGCTGGAAGTGGACGCCATCTGGGCGGAGCGGACGATCGATTCGACGAGCTCGTCGGCCACTTCGCCCGGTTTGTATTTGCGTACGGAACGATGAGACTGCAGCAGTTCGATGACCGGGTTCATAAATAATCCTCCGCCTTTCCCGGAACGCCGAGCCCTCTGAGGACAAACACGGCGGCGTCGCGGTACATATTGTCGAATGTCGGCACGCCGTCGCTTAACAGCGGCAGAAAATAATCCGTATTTTTATGAAACAGTAGCGTACCCATAATAAAAAACATCGTATTGTCGAGCGAGCGGAACTGAAACACGCCGGACTGCCGTCCCTTTTCCAGAAGCTCTCTGACTTTTTTCCATACGGGAAAGATGTTCTGCTGAATAATCGCCACACGCGGAGACTGCTTGAAGATCTCCTGCTGGATGATAATGACGAGCTCGGGATCGCTTAAGCGGAACCGTGTCACTTCCTCCACCAGCTTTTTGAGACCGACGATGGGATCATGAAAGAACGGTTCGTACGCTTCCAGACGGTTGCCGGGGAAAAACTGGGCGAACAAAGCGCCGAACACGTTGTCCTTCCCGCCGAAATGGTAGGAGACGAGCGCCACATTGGCCCCCGCCTCCTCGCATATTTGCCTGACCGACGTGCCGTCGAAGCCTTGCCTCGCGAACAGGGTTCTGGCTGCCAGCAATATTTTCATCTTGATATCGAGTTCCGAGGTAGCCATCCGATTCTCCTATCCGATACCGTTTGAAATCATTATGGCGAATCTACTCCGAATGTGCAAGCTTCGGCGCGGCAACAGTGCCGTGAGCCGGAGCCGTCTCTTTACGCAATGCCGTAACCAGCAGCCCGAGCACCGCAGTGACCAGCACAATCAGCAGCAGGCTCCAGGACGCTCCCGCCGCGCCGGGACCGCCAAACAGCAGGTTCATATTGCCTTCGACGGCATAGGTGGCCGGCAAGTAATCGCCCAGCCCGCGGTAAAACCCGTTCAGCAGCTCGCGCGGCACCATCGCCCCCGAGGAGACGAGCTGAGCGGACAGCGCGATAATATTCAGCAGCATGCCCGCATTGCCGAGCAGCAGCAGAAACAGCTGGGAGAAAAATAAAAACGCGAGCAGACACAGCGTCAAAAATCCCCATAACGTCATAAACCCGTGAACGGACTGACCGCCGAGCAACAGCACCAAGGACGTGCCTACAAGCGCGGTAACGACCGCCGCGATCCCATTCAGCACCGCCCTGGCGGCAAATTTGCTCCACTTGCCCGCCTGCGCTCCGATCAAATTCGAAGACTGCTGCAGGTTCATTCCCATAATCATCGAGCCTACATACGACGCAAGCACGAGCATCATCGGCACCATCTGATTGCTCATGCCGGACACGGGGTTCGTAAATTGAATGCTGGAGGTCACACGCTCCGACAAAGCTTGGGCCGTGCTCTGCGCCTGAGCCGCCGGAACGTTCATCTGTGTCAGCACGGCCTGCGCTCCGGCCGCGATCGCCTGCTTGTTGACGGTTGCCGTTACGCCGGCGGCGACGCTGGACATCATACTTTTGATCAGCGCGGGATTCGATTCATTGATCCAATATTGCAGTTCGGTTTTCTGACCCGGCGTTTGCAGCTGGGCGGATAAAGTAGAGGGCAGATGCAGAACCATCTGAACGTTCCGCTCCTCCAGCTTCTGCTTGGCCGCATCGAGACCGCTCTCCGTCACGATCTGAACGGGAAGCTGCTGCCCGAGCTGCTCCGCCAGCTGCCGGCCGATCCCGGCGTCCTCATTAACTACGGCGATCGTCAAGTTGGCCGTATTGTCCGTAACTCCGTCATATCCCGTCATCCATACGATGCTAAAAATAAGCTGAAACATAATTGCGGTGGCGATGCCGATTTTGGTCGGCGTTTTTTGCAGAAAAGCTTTTAAGGCGTTTCCCATCCTTGTGTGCTCCTCCCGGAATATCGATAAATTTAAACGTTCGTTTTAATTAAACGTTTGTTTAATACAATACCAGCAGAGATGAAAGATGTCAACGCCTTTGCTCCCGTATCTGCTCCGCCAAATGAGGAGGGCTGTCATCCCGGCATTGATTATCTTTTGTAATTCGCATCCTAAGCATCGCTTCCAAAATCCGCCGCATCTCATCTCCCTCACGCTCCGGCTTGATCCTTGGCTGCTTTAGAAGCGAATGGTTGAAAAAAAGGAGAATGGCAGGTCTCTGCCATTCTCCTTTTCTTTCTTAACCTAATCTTATCCCTTCTTGATCCAAAAACTTGTATACGCCATTTTCCACAGCATCGCTGAGCAAGTTCATGCCGGTACTCTTTGCCCAAGCCGCCACATCGTTATCAGCTCCTGTGCCCGTTGCATGAACCTCGACCACTTGTCCGGATTCCAGCTCAACAATTCATTTTCTCGTTTCCGAGTTACTCTTTTTATTTGTCGTGAACGGCACAGCGGTTAGGGCCGATTTCCATCTCACGCTGCTCTTCATCATTCGGCGTAATTTTCCCCATATTCGTTTGACGAATTTCCTTGTACGCATTCGGCTGCGGCGGCAGGTTTTCCGTTACCGTCTTTCGAAACTCTCCTTCATCCCGAATGTTGAGGCCTGGATTTTCTTGGTAAAGCTTGCCCAGACGCCCCGAGACAAGGCCGCCTTCACCCAGCTCCGTGACTTTACCGAAGTGTGCCGGAAGAACGATCAGATCTTCGGAAAGGTTCTTGTAACGGCTGTAGAGCGTTTCTCGCAAATCACCCACCCAATCCTCCGCAAGCCCGGCAAGATCGGGGCGTCCGATCGACTCCACGAACAAAATATCTCCGGTAAGAAGGTATTTATGATCCACGATAAAGGAGGTCGATCCGATGGTGTGACCCGGCGAGTAAACAGGTTGAACAACTATTTTTTCCTTACCTACATGAATGTCCTTGCCTTCTTCCAGCTTTTCGTATTCAAACGTCACCTCCGCCGCATCCTTCGGAGGCAAGTGATACGTTGCGCCGAATTTCTGAGCCAGCGCTCTTCCTCCCGAAATGTGGTCGGCATGCAAATGCGTATCGATCGTATGAACCAGCTTTACGTCCTTCTGCTTCATAAAATGCACGTAATGATCGATCATCCGGTTGGAATCGACGATCGCCGCTTCCCCGTCCGACAACACCATATAAGAGAGGCAGCCTTTGCCGATCCGGACGAACTGATAAAGCTCCCCTCCGCCCGATAGGTCAGCTACTTTTACCGGCTCGAGATATTCGCTCCACGATTTCATGCCGCCCTCCAAATAAAACACATTGTCTCTGCCGGCTCCTGCAATTTGCTCGGCAATAAATTTAGAGGAGCCTTCCTTTGCGCAAACGACAAGTACTTTTTTACCGTTCGGTATTTTGTCCAGGGCGGGATCAATCCCATCCAGCAGATCAAAATACGGAATATTGATAATGTTTACGTTTTTCCCTTCAATTTTCCAATCATTAAAATCGGATTCGTTTCGAACATCAAGAATGAACAGCTCTTCCTGATTAAGAACGATTCGAGTTACTTCCTTTGCAGACATTTTCTCTATAGTCATAGTTGACATATCAAGATCCTCCTCGTTATTTTTAGAACGTCAAAGTAACATTTGCGTCTTGTGCAAAATCAAGGAATGTAACCGCTCCTCCGACTTCAATGCCATCAATAAAGTCTTCTTTCTTCAAGTTCATGACATCCATCGTCATTTGGCAGGCGATAATCTTAACCCCCATCTCCTGAGCCATTCCGACAAGCTCCGGAATCGAAGGAACCTTGGCAGCTTTAAACCCTTCCTCAAAGTGCTCTTTTCCTTCAGGCATCGGAAGCTGCTGGTAAGCCTGCTTATGAATCAAATTTAAGCCTTCGAAGGTAAAGAAGATCGCTACCTCGGCGTCCGTTGCGACCGCAGCCGTCGCAATATTAAACACCTTGTATGCGTCAAACAATCCGCCGTTGCTTGCAATAATCGCTACTTTTGCTGACATCGTTATAAATTCCTCCATATATAGTTATTGAGATAAATTTAGTCCTGCTCTACTGCCCCGGACCACTCCGTCATACCTTGTATCGCATTTTTAACTTTCTTGAAGCCTTTGTCCGCAAGCGTCTGGCAGGCCAAATCGCTTCGGTTTCCGGTGCGGCATACGAATACATACTCCTTCGCCGGGTCAAGCTCGTGAAGCCTTTGCTCCAGCTCTCCCAATGGAATAGATTTCGCTCCCGGAATTCGTCCGAAGGCATATTCGGCAGGTTCGCGAACGTCCACAATGTTAACTTGCTCACCCGCAGTCAGCTTGTTCCCAAGCTCCTCATTCGAGATCGTATGCGGGTATTTGGTTACTTCCTTCATTTCGGATGGGTCGGACTTCCGGATAAAATGACGGAATACACCGTTTTCTTCCTTCAATCCGATATATGGATGGCCTGTTCGTTTCGACCAGCTCTGAAGATCGGCAACGGAGCCTTTGTCGGTCGCCCGCACCTCCAAAATCTCGCCTGTCTTAAGCTCCTCCATCGCTTTCTTCGTCCGAACTACAGGCATTGGGCAAGCCAAGCCTTCACATTCCAGGGTGTAATTCACTTGCATCGTCGTCATCTTGAATACTCCTCCCAGACCACTATGTTTTCTTGCTTGAAGCTCACCTAAAGAGATATGTCAGTACCCGAAATATGTCCGGATTCCCATTTATCCTGTTCGTTTTTCGCTCTTCTTGGCTCGATCCGCCCCTTCACGCGGCAGTATTTCCTTCGCCATGACATTTCCTCCTCCTAAGTCAAAATATCAAGCCAAATTTTTATGACTGTAGCCGCAATGAGTGCAGCTAAAATCCATTGGAGAACTTTGGTATTGAGCTTCTTGCTTATTTTAGCTCCGATTGGAGAAGCTACTGTACTTGCAACAACCATGACAATCGACGGGATTAAGAGCATATGCCCTCCCATAAATTTCCCCGCGGTCGATCCGATCGATGAAATGAACGTGATCGCCAAGGAGGAGGCAATAGCTACACGCGTAGGAATTTTTAGAATGACCAGCATGACCGGAACCGTGATAAATGCGCCGGCTGCCCCTACAATTCCGGACAGTACGCCAATTACCGAAGCCAATATCGCCGCCAAAGGTTTATTGAACTGAAGCTTTGTAAAATCGGCAGTCTCGTCGCCTTTTTTAGGAAGAAACATCATCACGGCGGCAATAAGCGCAAGAATGGCGTATGTTAGGTTGATCGCGGTATCCGGCAGAAATTTAGAGCCGTAGCCTCCGATAAAGCTGCCGATCACAATTGCGATTCCCATGTATAAAACTAAGGACTTATTGATAAATCCGCCTTTGCGGAAAGCGAACATCCCGGCCAGTGTTGCAAAGAACACTTGAACCGCGCTGATCGCCGAAACCTCTTGGGCCGTAAAGGCTGCAAAGCCAAGCGCCGGCGGAATATACAGAAGCATCGGGTATTTAATAATCGAACCGCCTATCCCGACCATTCCTGATATCAATGACCCAACAAACCCAATAACTAATAGGGTAAGAATCCATGAAATATCCATTTTTTGCTCCTTTCTCTCCTGATTCGCCCCTGTATCAGATGTAGCTTGCTCATTTTATTGAAGTTCTACATGCATCAGGCAAGTTTTTAAAAAACATCCATATACCCACCGGGGTATAAATAAGGGTAAAAAAAGTAGCTTAGCTTTAAAAAGGTTAGAGCATGGATTTCGGATTTGTGAATGCCGCCTTCATCTAAACAATACTTATACCCGTATGGGTATATTGATACTATATTTGATTTTTCCTTTCACGTCAACCCACACACTTGTGCAAACATGAAAAAACCAAAGGCTGCTGCCTTCGGCATGTTTACGTTAATAAAGAGCTTTACTCACTTCTTTCATATGCCTTTATCAACTCAAATATGGCCTGTAAAAGCTCACCGAATCGCTCCTGTAAAGCCTCGCTAAGCTCGAGACCAAATTCGATGCGCTCCGCCTCGATCCCTATGACTTCGGCTTGAAGCCCGGGATACATATGCGGAATCATTTGAAAGAGATGGAGATCGTGCGCCGATATTCCCGGGTCATGGGCGCCGTATTTTTCCAAGTGATAAACGGCGAGCTCTCCTGGCGTCTTGCCGCTCTTTACCGCATCAACAAGAAGAAGCAGCCCGGCGCCCTCAATCTCGGACAAGCAATAATCGATATCGCTCTCCCCAACGACAAAGCGAATGTTAGACTCCGGCTCCAACTGCTGCCGCTGCTGCAGCGCCTCCACCAAAAACACCCCGATTCCGTCGTCCGCCATCAACCGGTTGCCGATTCCAAGCACAAGTATGTCCCTCATCCGAACACCCGAATCGTTTTGGGTTCATACCCCGGACGGTACACATGCGTAGCGCAGGACATGCAGGGGTCAAACGAGCGAAGAATACGCCCGATCTCGACCGGATTGTCCGCATCGGCGATCGGCGCTCCGATCAAAGCGCTCTCTGCGGTTCCCCGGCTCGCCGGAGTGCTGGCAGAGAAATCCCAAGCCGACGGGGTGATGATTTGATAGAAGGAAAGCTTCTTGTCTTGCAGCTTAACCCAGTGACCGAGCGCCCCCCGAGTCGTATCGACCAAGCCGGCTCCTTGAGCGGATAAAGGAATTCCCCACTGCTCCTGCACGGCTGTTCCCGGAACGATTGCATCCAGCAGCACCTCCACAATCTCCGCAACCTTCTTCATTTCCAAAACTCTTGCAATCGTACGATCCATGGTGGAAATCCCATTCCGGTATTCCCCGCTCAGCCACAGCCTGGCGAGAGGACCAACCTCAAACGGGAGGCCGTCGTACCTCGGAGCCTTCACCCAGGAATAAGCGCCCGGCTTCTCCATATCCGGCTCCGGTATCGACTCGAACGGACGGTACGCCTGCGGCCCCGCATACCAGGACCGGTCGAGATGCTCCGTAATTTTTTCCCGATCGAAGGGTTTGAACTGTCCCTGCTGATACACCCCCGGCTCCACATAAAGCGTACCGAGTTGCTCATACCGGTCAAATACCCCAAAAGACATCAGATTGCCCGGTCCGGCGCCGATCTTGTAATAATCCGGATAATATTCCGCTAACAGGTACACATCCGGAATCATCGTTTCGTTCGTAAAGGCTTGAATTTCCTTTAGGATCGATTTGGCCTGCAGCAGGCTGTCGGCCGAAGCCGGCGTAGTGAATCCCCCGACAAAAATGCCGTGATTATGCGGCGCCTTGCCTCCGAACACAGCCAGCATTTTATGGGCCAGCCGGCTCACCCGAAGCGAATCGAAATAGTGGGCGGCGAGCTTGTCGTTCACCTCACGGGGAAGCCGGTAATCGCCGTGATCCGTATCATAGATCGTATTCACCTCGGGTATTTTGACGAAATCGGGCAGCCCGTATTGATAAAAATGCCGAATATGATTTTGCAGAAATTCGCAGCCGTGAATGACGTCCCGCAAGTATCTGCCCTGCTCCGTCGGCGTGACGCCGAGCGCATCCTCCAGGGCTAACGAAGCGCCAACGGAATGCGCCGTGGAACAAATCCCGCAAATTCGCTGCGTCAAGTAAATTGCGTCAAAGGGACTGCGTCCCACCATCATCTGCTCAAAGCCGCGGAACATCGTTCCCTTTGTAGCGGCCTGCGTCACAGCCCCGTTCTCTACCGTCACATCCAGCTCCATAAACCCGCTGATTCTCGTAATGGGATTGATCGTGATCCTTTTCGTCATGTCCCCCTACTCCCTTGTCGTGTCGTAGGAAATAAAAGGCGCCATCCGGTCGGGAAAGCCGAACTGCGAGCACCCGATGCACGTGCTTGCTCCGATCGGCCAGTTCACGTGATCGTTCCATTTCCGTGTAGGGCAATCCACGCGGGTAACCGGTCCCCGGCAGCCCAGCTTGAACAGGCAGTACGGCTCCCCCAGCGTTTTCGAAAATATTCCTTTATGAAAATAATCAAGGCGAGGGCATCGGTCGTGGATCAGGGTGCTGTAAAATAAAAGCGGCCTACCCCGTTTATCCAACGCGGGCTCTCCATAAGCCAGAAGATGAGACAGCGTTCCGAGAAACCAGTCCGGATGGCAGGGGCAGCCCGGCAGCTTGATGATTTTGCGCTCCAGCACTTCGGGCAGGCCGACGCTTTGAGAAGGATTCGGCTTAGCCGCCGACGGCCCCCCGTCAACGGCACAAGCGCCGACGGCGATAACATGAGCGGCTTTGGCTCCGAGCATTTGCGCCGCCTTCAGGCCGGTTAAAGGTTTACCCTCGAAGCTCCCAACCAGTTGAAACATGCCGTTGTTTTTTAAGGAAACCGCACCTTCCACGGCCAATATAAATTTTTCATCCGATTGAAGCAAATCAAGCAATTTATCCAGAGCCCGCTCGCCCTGCGGGATCATCAGGCTGTTGCTGTAAACCAGATCGACCATGGACGTAATCATATACTCGAAGCTCGGATTGTCTCCGTTAAGCAGCGAAATGATATTTCCCGAGCAGCCGTTCAGCTCGAGCCAAACCAGCTTCGGCTTGCGAATTTCGCCGTTTTGAAGCTTCCGCTTCGCTTCCTCGTATAATCTCTTTGCAATAGCCTCGTTCGTCAACGGCTCCGGGGGCAATACCGTTTGTTCCATCAATCGACCAGCCTCCCCACAGGTGTAAGGGTGTTAAGGATCCACTGCTCGGCGGCATGGCAGGAAGCGAATTCCCGGGTCAATTCTTGACCTGCCGCGAGCCCGAAATGAGTGGCCGCGGACCAAGCCGCGTTATGGGTCACATCGTAGACGACGCCTTTTACCGCCACGTAGGCCGGTCTACCGTTCTTTCCGTTAAACTGCGCGAGCTGCTCCCGTGTAAACGTTTGCTGGTTGGTCGAACCGGTTGGCGCGGAAGGCGCAGCGGGCGGGCCGGACTGCGGCATGGGAAGTGAAGGAGCCGGCGCCTGATTTGCAGGGAGCGTTGCTTGATGGGGCTTCTGCTGCTGAGGGGATTGCGGATAGGCAACGGGCCTGCATCCCCCAAGCTGCGTCAAAAACTTGAGCTGCTCGACTTTGTTCCACAGCTGATTCAGGGTTAAATGCTTCATCGAAACGTCGTGAGTGACATAAAGCAGACGAATCAAATATTCGACCTCGGAAACCAGCACATTCATTTGCTGTCTTATCAGCTGTTCGCTGTGCACGTGAAAGCCCTCCCGCATTAGGCTATGGGCGGTGTATTCCGCTGAGGCAAAAAGGTTATGACCGCCTCCCGGCCGTCAGCCGGAGCCAAGGCCCGTTCCAGCGTCTCCAGCTGAGCACGCAGCAACGCCGCTGTCTGCTCGGCGCCCGCTAAGGCCGCCTGCGTATCGGGATCCCAATCTACGGCCAGCAGCCGGCATCGCGCCGTGTTCGCCTCCGTTTGTCTCGTTAATTCGACGGTCGACTGCACCATCATCCGCAGCGCATGCTTGCCGGACGTTCCTTGGCACATCGGACGATCCCCCCTTATCAAATTCAACAAATCCTCGGCAAAGGCGCCCCGCTCATTTTTCCCAGCTCCCTTGTTCCTCCGATCCGGGTGTGAAGCAGCAGCCGGCCCCTTCCTTCCTTTACGGTCCCGATTACGGACGCCAGCTCATTGCCCGGCACGCTTCTTAAATATTGAACCAGCTCTGCGGAATCCTCCGCGGATGCGATCATCAGCACCTTGCCTTCATTGGCCATATAAAGAGGGTCCATGCCCAGCATTTCCAGCGCGCCCCGCACCGAGCCTTCAAGCGGAATTCGCTCTTCCTCCAGCCAAATATCTTGGTCTGCAAGGGACCCGGCGATTTCCTTCAGCGTCGTGGCGATGCCCCCCCGAGTGGGGTCTCTCATAAACCGAATGGAAGGAAACCGCTCCAGCAGCCGCTCGATCAGGCCGTTTAGCGGACGGCAGTCGCTCAGTAAAGGAGAGGCGAACTCCAGGCCGGCCCGCTCGGCCAAGACCGCGACCGCATGCTCGGCTATTCCGCCGTTGATGATCACCCGGTCTCCGGGCCGAATGGCTGCGAAGCCGAGACGGTCTGCCTTGTTCATAAAGCCGATTCCCGTCGTATTAATTATCATCCCTCCGCACATCCCCCGCTCCACAACCTTAGTGTCGCCAGCGATTATGCGAACGCCCGCCTCTACAGCCGTGCGCGCCATAGATTCCACGAGCCTTCGAAGCAAAGAGCACTCCATGCCTTCCTCGAGGACAAAGCCTGCCGTAATATATACCGGCTTCGCTCCGCAGACCGCAATGTCGTTGACCGTTCCGGCTACGGCCAGCTTCCCGATATCCCCTCCGGGAAATTCCAGTGGCTGAATGACGAAGGTGTCTGTGCTCACCGCCATATACGGGGCGGAAGCGGCGCATATCGCCGAGTCGCTCTGCCCCTGCAAACAGGGATCCTTTAGAAGAGGGCGAAATACGTCCTCGATCAGCTCCTGGGTCAGCTGGCCTCCGTCTCCATGCGAGAGCAGAATCGTTTTCATGTAGGCTGCCTCCTCGCCACGGCCGAGACCTCATAATGGAAATAGGCGGAGCAGGTCCCCTCGGAGGAAACCATGCAGGGGCCGAGCGGACGAACCGGCGTACAGGCTTTGCCGAATAATTTGCAGTCGGCAGGCGATTCCTTCCCCTTCACGATTTCCCCGCATCGGCAGCCCCGGATTTCTTTTGCCGCTGGCGCTGCACTTGCTTGGATTTGAGTCGCAGCGTCCAGACTTCGATAAGCGTCCTGCAGTTGCAGACCGCTTTGCTCCATCCGGCCGAAGCCCCTCCAAACGGCCGGAGACACCGCAAAGCATTCCTGTAAAATGCTTTGCGCCTTTCTATTTCCTTCAGCTTTTACGACGCGCGGGTATAAGTTCAGGACAGAGCGCCGGGGACGTTCCATTTCCTTCAGAACAGCCGCGACGCTTACCAGCAAATCGACCGGCTCGAAGCCTCCGATCACCGCAGGAATGTTATAGGGTTTTAGACAATCCCAACCTGCGGCTCCGATAATGACGGATACGTGACCCGGCAAAATAAAGCCGTCCAATCGATGCTCTTCATCTTCGAGCAAAGTCATCAGCGCCGGGGGTGTCAGCTTGTGTGCGGAGTACACGCAGTAGTTGCTCACCTGTTCCGCTTTCGCTCGCTGCAGGCTTAGGGCAACCCCGGGGGCCGTCGTCTCAAAGCCGACTCCGAGAAACACGACTTTATGGGCGCGATGCCGCTTGGCCAGCTCCATCGCCTCTGAAGCGGAGGTGACGACCCGAACGTCGGCTCCGCTGGATTTCTTCTGCTCGAGCGTCGATCGGGAGCCCGGCACCTTCATCATATCTCCGTACGTTGCGACAATGACGTCGCGTGCGCCCGCGAATGCGATCATTTTATCGATATCGCTCTGATCGGTTACGCAGACGGGGCAGCCCGGACCGCTGATCAAATCGACGTAGGGCGACAATAAATCCCTGACGCCCGTTTTGCTGAAGGCGACGGAATGGGTGCCGCACACCTCCATAATACGAAACTTTCTTCCCGCTTTTTCTCTGATTCGGAGCAGATGCGGCTCGACTTCATTAAAGAGTCGTTGAAACCTGGCTTGATCCCGGTAAGCGTCCAGTTTCATTCTTTTCCCAGCATCTCCTTCCATAGCCCAAGACCGTCGACGGCCTGCTCTTCGTCAATGATTTGAATGGCCTCACCCGCATGGACTAGAACATATTGTCCGGGTTCCACGTTCTCAAGCAGAGCGATCCCTACCCAGAATCGAACGCCCATATAGTCGACCTTAGCCAGCCTGCGATCCTCCGCTACGTCAATCACCTTCGACGGTACCGATAAGCACATGCTTCCTCGCCCACCTCCACAATCCGCATAGAGCCTGACCTAACGCAATTCCTCCGTCCCCGGCAGGTACTTCCTTGTGGCCGTAAACCCGAAAGCTCTGCCGCTCCAGCAGCGTCCGGGCTGCGCTGTAAAGATAGCGGTTGCTCCAGACTCCGCCGCTCAGCACGACATCCCGAAGCCCGGTTCGTTGCTGCGCCTCCTTCACACCGTCCAGCACCATGTGGGCGATCGTATGGTGAAATTTATAGGCGATGACGACCGATTCATGGCCGGACTCCAAATCATGCAGAAGATCCCGAACCATCGGCCCGATGTTCCATCCGGCGCTTTCGCGTTCGTACCGATACTTCATCTCTAAAGGAATTGAAGCTTGTGAAGCCCGCTCCCCTTCAAGAAGCTCGCTTAGACGAATCGCCGCTTCCCCTTCGTAGCCCGCTTCCGTGCAAACGTTAAGAACCGCCGAGATGCCGTCGAACAGCCTCCCCGCACTGGAAGCCTCCGGGGACGGAATCCGGCCCTCCAGCTGCGCGAGGACTACGGGAAGTCTCGCCGCATGTTGGGGGAAATAACGGGAAGCGAGCTCGAGGAACGCTTCGTGGCTCCCATCGACTGCAGCATGCAGCAGGCTTAATCCCGTTATCCACGGATGACGAATCGCCGCTTCCCCTCCGGGCAGACGGATCGGCTTTAAGTGACAAACTCGTGTAAACCCTAAATAATCGCCGGTTAAAATTTCAAAACCCCAAAGCTCGCCTCCCGGACCGTATCCCGTGCCATCCAATATGCAGCCGATGACCGGGGAAGCGAGACGGTGCTCCCCCATACAGGAAGCCAGATGCGCATGGTGATGGTAGACCGGAAACGCTTCGGCGCGTGTGCTTCCGGCTTCCGCTGCGCTCCGAGTAATCGCATAATCGGGATGCGGATCGTAAGCGACGATCCGAGGCGTACACGAGAGCAGCCGCTCGAAATGAAGTCTCGCTTCCTCATGAGCAGACAGCCCTTCCACGGTGGAGGTGTCCCCGATATGCGGGCCAAAAAGCGCTTTGCCTTGTACGATGAAGCAGAACGTATTTTTCGTCTCCGCCCCCATTCCAAGCGTCACCGGCCATTGGAAGCCGTTGTCCGCAGCCGGCGGCAGCGGAACCTCGATAGCCGCGGGGACATACCCTCGGGACCTGCGAAGCAGCTGAAAGCCGTCCGTTGTTTCCTGCCCCACCGAGTCGTCCGCACGAACGACGATTTCGCGGTTATGGACAACAAACAGATCGGCGGCGTGACGCAGCCCGCTGAGAGCTTCGCGGTTGGTCCGGCACGTCGGAAGTCCGTTCGGATTGCCGCTGGTGGCGACCAGCCAGCTGAGCTCTCCCTGGAATAACAGCCGATGAAGCGGCGAGTAAGGCAGGAATACGCCGATTCGGGCCAGCCCGGGCGCAATATCCTCCAGCGGCAGCCGCCGAGCCGCTTCCGTCTTGGGTCGCAGCAGCACAATAGGAGCGGCCGAGCTTTCCAGCTCTTGCCTCTCCGTCTCGGAAACCTCAAAGATTTCCATCACGGCCGCCAAGCTTTTCGCCATGAGGGCAAAAGGCTTAGTCGGCCTCCTTTTCCTCCTCCTTAAGCTCACAATCGCCTTTTGCCGGTAGGCGTCGCATATCAGATGAAAGCCTCCGACCCCTTTTACCGCTAAAATGCTCCCCTCGGCTAGCGCTTGGCGGCACAGTGACAGCGGATCCCCGTCCCGGATTGGCCTGCCGCTGCCGTCCAGCACCTCCAGTGCCGGCCCGCAGATCGGGCAAGCCACAGTCTGGGCATGAAATCTTCGATTGCCGGCATCCCGGAAATCGGCGTTGCATTGCGGGCATATAGGAAAATCGTGCAGGGAAGTAAACGGTCGGTCGTAAGGAAGGGAACGGATAACGGTAAATCGGGGGCCGCAATTGGTGCAGCTGATGAATGAGTAATGGTGGAATCGGGAGCCTGCATCATATATTTCATCGATGCAGCTGGAACATACCGCTAAATCGGCTGGAAATGTTAGAAGTGCCGGACGGCCGTCATTCGAGCTTGGCAGAATCGTAAAGTCGGTATCGTTGCGGGGAGACAGCTCCCTCTGCCGGACGGAATCGATTTGAATAGGCATGGGGGCGCCGGTTAGCAGCTGTTGGCGAAATTGGGCGACCTGCCAGGAATAACCCTCGGCTTCAATGGCGACGCTCCCATTCAGGTTTAGAATGGCGCCGGTCAAGCCGCAGGTCTTCGCCAACCGGAAAACATGAGGGCGGAAGCCGACCCCCTGCACGACGCCCGTCACTTCGAATCGGACTCTGATTTTTGAGGTATGAAGTTCGCCCTTCGAATGAGCCAATCGGTCCAAGAATCGATTCCCTCCCCGGTCGATGCGGACGTATGAATGACCTCCACATCCGGATTCGCTTGCCAGAGCTCCTTCCTAAAGCGCGGCACATCGAACGGAACATAGGGCAGCAGATCCGTTTTGTTCAGTAGAACGGCGTCCGCCTTCCGAAAAATATACGGATATTTCTCCACCTTATCCTCGCCCTCCGTCACGCTGAGCACCGTAACCCGGAGCTGCTCGCCCAGCTCGAAATCCGCTGGACAAACCAGGTTGCCGACATTTTCGATCAGGAGCAAATCGATTTCGGCAAGGGGGAGCTTGACGAGCACGTCATGAATCATTTTGGCGTCCAAATGGCACGCCCCGCGAGTGTTGATTTGGACCGCAGGTATGCCCAGAACGGCAATACGCTCGGCATCCAGCGCGGTCATCACGTCACCCTCGATCACCACCGTTCGGAGACGGACGGCGAGCTGCGGGATCGCCCGCTCCAGCACGCTCGTCTTCCCCGCCCCGGGCGAGCTCATCAAATTCACGGCGCATACTTGGTGCATTTGCAGCATAGCCCGGTTTCGCATCGCCCACTCCCGGTTGCCTCTGAAAATCTCCTGCTCTACTGCCACACGTATGACCATCGAATTATTCTCCTTCAATATACTCGATGTAGAAATCCGAGCCCGGGCAGCGTTCCCATATCAGCTCTGCTTGTTCCAGCATACTACCCGGTCTTAGACACTGAAACGAAAACTCGAGAGCTTCCGGCATGACGCATATCCGCTCGCCAATCAGGAGCTTGACCGCCGTAACCTTCGTCAAGCGCTCTTCGCTTGCTGCTTGACCCGCTATAGCGATGATCTCCTGCATCAGACCGACCTCGTGCATGGGACAGCCTCTTTTCAATTTCGCTATACTTCTTCTAACCATATGTGTGCCGGCATTCGGTTATGAGAAAGAGATTGTCGTCATCGGCAATCTCTAGTCTCGTCTTCGTATCGCTGGGGTATCAAGAAACTGCGTTGTCGGTTACAGCTGTTTCCCTCACTCTAAATTACAAAATAAAGTTAAGCGCCTGTTGAAACTATTTTCTTGAACAAAACGAATATATAAATAGAGGACTGGGACAAAGGAGGTAGTGCGGTTGGACGAGCTGCGCCTCATCAAGAAAATCCGGCGAAGTGGCGACCGCACCGCCGCCGATGAACTGGTGCGGCATTACTATGACGAGATTCACGGCTTCGTGAGGAAACAAATCTCAAACGCGGACGTCGCCCTGGACCTGACACAGGAGATCTTTATCTCCATGCTTAGGACAATCGGACACTACGATCCAAGGAGAGGCACAAGCTTCCGGACATGGCTGTACCGGATTGCCGCCAATAAGCTTGTGGACTGGTTCCGCTCGCGCACCTACCGCACAATGGCCCAAACGATGCCGATTGACGAGGTGGAACCAATAGATGATACAGACTTTACGCGGCTATTGGAGAACAGTGATTTGACCGAACTGGTATGTGCTTTCGTAGGGGGCCTGCCGCCGGACACGCAGAAGATTTTCCGGCTCCACCTCTTCGGCGGGTACACGTTCCCGGAAATTGCAGGGATTGTAGGGCTGGCAGAGGGAAGCGTCAAATCCAGGTACTACCGCCTTATTCATCTGCTTGGAAAGGAGTTTGCGGATTATGAATGAAACGGTTAAAAACGCAAGCATCGAATCTATCCTTTCGCAAGGCCTGGTTAAGCCGCAGACGGCAAAGGAACGAATGGGGGAAATGGCGCGCTCGCTCGGGTTGCGCTTCATCTTTTGGGACACAGGGTACAGCCTGTTTTTCGCTATCTTAACCCTCGCAGGCGTTCTTGTGCTGTTCAGTCTTGCTCCAGATGCTTACCGTAGTTCTGCCGCAGTCGCTGTCGCCCCGCTGCTTTTCCTTTTTGCCATTTTGTTTGCCGAAACGTCGGAGCGGTTCGGCGGGCTGTACGAACTCAAGATGACCTGCCCTTATACCATCCGGCAGATTACCGCGATGCGGGTGACTTGCTATTCAGTCCTCGGCTCGGCTTTTACAACCGTTATCGCCGCCGTCAGTGCAGACAACGGATACGAGTTCCTCTCGCTGTTCCCGCTTTGCCTGTCTGCATTGTTTGTTTGCGCTGTCTTGGCTCTGTCCGTTATGCACATTCTGCACGGCAAATGGGTACATGCGGCGTTCCCGGCCGCTTGGGTATTCGTGAACATCGCGCTCCCCTTTTCTCTCGGCGAAAAGTGGGAAGCCATACTGCGCGAAATGCCGATTGTCTTTTCGACTGTGCTCGCCGTATTCGGCGCGGCTGCGCTTGCTTGCCAAATCTCAAAAATGCTGCGGGAGGTTAAAAAACATGCTGTCGCTTAATCATGTAACCAAGAAATACGGCAACTTCACCGCTTTGGAGGATATCAACCTCGAATTTTCAGGCGGCGTGTACGCCCTGCTTGCCCCCAACGGCGCAGGCAAGACTACGCTGATCAAAATGCTCGCTACGCTCATCTTCCCTACGAAAGGAGAAATTCTGTGGAACGGCGATGAAATCGTTGCGCTCGACGCTTCGTACCGCGACATCATCGGCTATTTGCCGCAGGACTTCGGCTATTACAAAAACCACACGCCGCGAGAGTTTTTGATGTATATGTCAGCGGTCAAATGCATGGACCGCGATCGGGCAAAGCGCAAAACCGATGAACTGATTGACCTTGTCGGCTTGTCAGAGGTGCGGGACAAAAAAATGCGCAAGTTTTCAGGCGGCATGATTCAGCGCGTCGGCATTGCGCAAGCCATGCTGAACGACCCGAAAATCCTGATTCTCGACGAGCCTACGGCGGGACTCGACCCGAAAGAGCGCGTCCGCTTCCGCAATCTGATCTCGTCGCTGTCCAAAGACCGGATTGTCCTCCTCTCGACGCATATCGTGTCGGACATTGAAACCATCGCGAGCAGGGTAGTCATGTTCAAAAATCACAGGTTGTTTGCCAACGACTCGCCGGCGTCGATCTGCGGGACGCTGAAGGGCAAAATCTATGAAACGGACGACATCTCCAGCATAAAGTCGCCTTATCTGCCACTCACCGAACATCAGGAAAACGGCAAAACCGTGATGCGCTTTGCGAGCGAACGCGACTGCGGAGATATAGCCCGGAGCGTCAGCCCCAACCTGGAAGACGTATTTCTATATATTTATCGGGATGACGCTTTATGAGGCTGAGGATGTGAGGTGGGAGATATGCTGTTCGGGTACGAGCTAAAAAAACTGGCGCTATCCCCTGTAATCGTTGGATTCGTGGCCCTGTGCATTGTCTTTAACGCTGCGATTGCAATAGCCGGTTACAACGATTTGGACTCGGATGACGAGACGGAAGCTGTCAATATCTTCGAAAATTTTCAGACCCGCGAAATCGCCGAGGCCTATATTCGCAAGTACGGCATCACAGACGCAAACGCCGAGAATATCCGCAGCAAATATGACAAACTGCAACCTGTGGTAGATGAGAAATCTGCAAATGGCGATGCCCTGTCCACTTATTTCGGCAAGCAAACACATCACCGCCACAGCTTACTGTTCGGGACCCTGTTTATGGCGATCATTGCGGAAAGCTGTCTGCTTGCATTGTTCGCTGCGCTCCTATCTGTCACTTATGAACAGATGCGAGGCACCGAACCGATTATCTGCGCTACAAAAGTCGGACGGCGGGTCCTCATCGCCAAGCTGTGTGCCTCGCTGACGGTAGCTGCAGCCTTGACCGTCGTAATCATCGGCGTGAGTTTGCTTGTGTTTTTTCTCAGATTTGACTTTTCGAGCGTGTGGAAAGACAACGTGTCCAGTATGTTTAACTACGCTGTGAATGAGTACGGCAAGCCTTTCATCACCTGGCGCAGCTTCACGGTTGCGGGATATCTGCAGGCGACGATCGGCGTAAGTTTGGGACTTGCGGTTTGCTTTTGCCTGTTGGGATATGCGGTCGGTGTATGGGTTCGCAGCGGGTATGGAGCCTTTATCGCGGCCGCGTCGGTGGTAGGAGTCACGTTTCTTGCCAAGCCGCTGCTTCCCATCGGTTCGGTTTTCAGGGGCATTTGGAACCTTACTCCCGTATGGTTATGGAAAAATAGCGCCATGTGGTTTACCGACGGCGGAGCGGATATAGTATGGGCGAACTTTGAGATCGCAGGACTTTTGGTTTCCCTTGCTGTGCTTTCCGTCGCCGCATTCATGGCATCCAAATGGTTCAAAAGGAGGGAACTGCACTGAGAATATTTGCTTATGAGCTCAAAAAGCTATGGAATTGGCGCGTCCTCACACTGATCGCCGCGCTCGCTGTGCTGGTGTGGTTCGCGTTTCTGAGTGAAGCCTTGCGCTCGTATGATAGCTTGACCACACATGGCATTTACGGTTCCTACCAGAAAGAGATGTTTGAACGTTACGGCGGCACGCTGGAGCCGGAAGAACTTGCCGACTACGATATCCCCGGCAAAAAGGCAGCTATTTTTTCTGAAATGGATGCCATAATCGCAAACGAAGCCATTTTCGCCGAAAATAAGATCCGCAATTACGCGGAATTTCAAGCTTTTGCCGACGCCGATTACGCCGGCAGCATGAACGAGGCGGAATGGAAAAGCTTCTCTGAAAAAGTTTCTCAAATGCGGAGCAAGCTGTCTCTTAGCAGCGATACGCAAACCCTTGATGAATGGTACGACTCTCCGCTGATGAGGCTGCAAACGCTCGCAGCGCTCGAACGCACCTATGTCGATTATGAATCCTCTCTCCGCAGCTATATCGACCGTGATTCCCGCCCGGTGGTCGTCCGCGCCGCAGAACAAATCCTGCATATGCGTAACGCCAATCTGATTAGTTATGACCTGTGCAGAACGTTTTCGCTTTATGCTGCTGTTGCGGGTGTGTTTAGCGCGGTTGCGGTCATCCTTTTCGTCGCTCCCCTGCTGACAACCGACCGCATGCACAAAATAAACCTGATCCAGTATTCGTCAGCGATCGGCCGCAGAATTTTGGGGATTCAATTGGCCGCAACTGCCGTAAGCGCATTCGTGTTATCCATTCTTTTGATTGTCGCGGCATATGCGCCTTTCCTTCTGTCGGGCGCAGGAGATTACTGGAACGTGCCGATCCTGTCATTCACGGGTTTCGATATGCTGCTTTACAACATAACGTTCGGGCAGTATGCGTTCATACTCGCAGGAATGATACTGGCACTCAGTGTCGGCGCGGGATGTTTCGCGTTTATCCTTGCTCGATTCAGCACGAACATGGTGACGATGCTGATTAAGACGGTTCCGGCCGGTGTTGCGGTTGCGGGAATAGCCGTACTTTCAGTAAATATGGCCTTATCGTATAATAACGTCGTTTTCAGCGCCATCTTCCGCGGCCGATGGGATGCGCCCGAGATCCTCGTATGCGCTTTTGTTGCGGTTGTCGGAATGTTTGCGGCCGCAGTTGTCGCCATGCGGGAAAAGCGTGTGGACGTCCCTTAGCAACGATTACGATATTAAGAAAATTGATTCATTCGTCAGCCGGATAAGGGTAAAATAAGGACCTTGAGGATTGCCTCCCTCAAGGTCACATTATTGCTAATCACGTTGCATGCGCTACTTGAAACATCACGATGCCCGATGCACGATGCATGAGCACGATGAATACCCCCGCCGCCACTCTCTCAGCGATCCGGTCATGGAGCCTGCGTCTGAAGCGGCAACAAAAAAACGCCGACGCAGCCGCAGCCGTCAGGCGTTCTCCAGTTCTTGCCCCTGCCTACTCCCGATACCGGGCCGGGCGGCGGTTAATCCTCCACCCGCAAGTTGCTCCGAATCCGCTTCATCACCCGGTCGAACGCCGCATAATCTTCGGCGCTCACATCTTGAAGCGCCTGCTGCTCCAGCTGCCGGGACTGACTTTTCCACTCGTCGACCATACGGACGGACTGCTCCGTCAGCTCCACCCGGCGCTCGCGGCGGTCGCGCCCTGGAACGCGGCGAATCCATCCCGCCTTCTCCATACGCGACAACGTCCGCGTCATCGTCGGCGGCTCCACCGCAAGCTGCTCGGTCAGCTCGACCTGCGTGCACGGGCCGCGCTCCGACAGCAGCAGCACGACCGGCCACTGGGAGCTGTACATACCGGTGGCAGTAAACATTTCGTTCAGCCTGCGGGCGTATACCCTCGCGGTAAAGTTCAGTTTATATCCGAGTCTTTCTTTCACTTGGCTCCCGCTCCTGTCCTGTAGAGTTCCACCGGCATGAGGCAGCCGCCGCCAGCATGCTCGTCACGGGCGGGAAACCGCCGCTGGCGTATCCGGACCGGTTACGATCGTCCATACCGCCTTCTCCCGGTCAGGCAGCCACTCGACTCTGGCGTTCATAAATCCGCGTTGGCCCCGTATATGCTTCAAGAAGTCCCGGTGGTAGCCGGGCACGTTCTCATTGTCCCCAATGCCTTCCAGCTCAATCCAGTGCGACGTCTGCTTGTCCGGCTCGTTCGTCGAGAGCGTTCCTTTCACTTCGCGCGCGGTAAGCAGGAAGCACACCGAATGATACGAGCTGCCATAATGGATAAACGTAACGACACCCGCCGGTTCCAGTCCGGATACTTCCAGACCCGTCTCCTCCAGCATCTCGCGGGCGCACGCCTGCTCGATCGTCTCCGTCAGCTCCACATGGCCTCCGGGCGGGATAAACATCTGATAAGTCTTATACGCCGGATTCAGCTTGCGAATCATTGCGATTTTGCCATCGCGGACTGCGATGCACGACACTTGTACGCGGACCGAAGACATGAAAGCGAACCTCCATTTGCCGATAGATCAATAGCTTCTTCGTTCTTCGACATTAAATATTCTACGTCCGCGGTCCAAACACCTTTTAGAGGTTGTCCAAAAAGTCCACTTTTGATCACGAAGCCGATAGGAAGCCTGCTCGACATCGAATATGGAATTCAGCCGGACCTTCCGGTGCTCACAAAAGCTTTCACTACGCTCCGCTCCTCATTTCCTAGCCCGACCGGTCAAGCTTCCTGCGGAACTTCGACGATCTTCATCAAATTCGTCGCACCACTCCGCCCGACGGGAACTCCCGCGGACACGATCACCGTATCGCCGGACGACAGCACGCCCGCCATAACGCCGCAACGCAGCGCCGAATCGACCATCTCATCCGTCGTAAGCGCCGGCTTGCCCTGAACGGGAACGACTCCCCAGACGAGGCAAAGCCCGCCCAGCACGCTTGCATTCGTCGTCACGGCAACGATCGGCACCTTCGGCCGGTACTTGGATACCATACGCGCCGTAAATCCGGTTTCCGTCGGCGTCACAATCGCCTTCGGCTCGAGGTCGAGCGAAGCGCCGACAACCGACTGGCTGATCACTTCCGTTACGTTCGTCGGATGCAGCGTAATTTTATGCTCGAACGATTCCCGGTACGGCAAAATCGTCTCCGTCTTCTCCACGATCGCCGCCATCGTAGCGACCGATTCGACCGGATATTTGCCGGCCGCGCTCTCCCCGGACAGCATGACGGCGTCGGTTCCGTCCAGCACCGCATTGGAGACGTCGCTCGCTTCGGCGCGCGTAGGACGGGGATTCGTCTGCATCGACTCGAGCATATGCGTCGCCGTAATAACCGGCTTGCCGGCTGCGTTGCACGCCCGGATCATCTTTTTCTGGACGAGCGGGACGTTCTCTACCGGGATTTCGACGCCCAGATCGCCCCGCGCAACCATGATCCCGTCGGAGGCAGCCAAAATTTCGTCCAAATTGTCAACGCCTTCCTCGTTCTCAATCTTCGAGATGATCCGGATATGCCCGGCTCCGTGTCCCTCGAGAATCTCGCGGATCTGCACGATATCCGCACCCCTGCGGACGAACGAGGCGGCGATAATATCTACGCCCTGCTCCACGCCAAAGGCGATGTGCAGCACGTCCCGCTCAGTGACGCCCGGAAGCGAAGTGCGGATGCCCGGCAAATTGACTCCTTTGCGCGGCTTCAGACGTCCCCCGTTCACGACCCGGCAGACGACCTCCGTGCCTTCGATCCGCTCGACTTCCAGCTCGATCAGACCGTCGTCGATCAAGATTTTCGCCCCAGGCGCCACGTCCTGCGGCAGCTCGCGATACGATACCGGAATCCGCAAAGCGTCGCCGGTTACCGGCTCGGTCGTCAAGACGAGCCGTCCGTTCTCGCTAAGGTCGTAGTACGGCTCGGCGAGCATGCCGATCCGGACCTCCGGTCCTTTAATGTCCATCAGAATCGCCACATACGTGCCCGTCTCTTCCGCCGCCTGGCGCACCCGCGCGATACGCGCCGCGTGATCTTCCAAACTGCCGTGAGCCATATTCAACCGGGCGACGTTCATGCCGGCATGGATCATTTGCTTCAATATTTCGACTGAATCGCAGGACGGTCCCATCGTACATACAATTTTCGTTTTGCGCATCGGTTCGGTTCTCCTTCTGTCTTCCCCTGGATTAATAAGCTTTGTGTCTCATTGTAAGCCAATCTTTCGAATCGAGGCTATGAATTATAGTACGCTATATGTAAAATAGTCTTATATCAACTATCAGGAGAGACATCATGCTTCCGATCGTATCCGTCCGCCAAGATAAAGGAACCCGCTGGTTTGCGGAACATGACAGCTCGTCGCCGGCGTTATCGCTCGTCCTCGTCAGCTACGGCTCGTGCGTATACTGGATCGAAGGGCAGAAGGTCGTGCTGGATAAAAGCGACATGCTGCTGATTTCGGACCGGGCTTCCTTTTACGGCAAAAGTATCCCAACGCTTGCTCATGAGAAATACGTGATCGCCTTCCGGCTGTCCGAAGCCGCGACCGGTTCGTCGGTCAGTCAATTGCCGATTCTGAACGGTTACCCTTATGTCAAATGGAAAACTGGCCTGTACGATCTGATGATCGACCGGTTCAAGGCCGTCTTCGAGCAAACGGCCGAGTCGCTGCCGTACGGGAATCTGATGGGACAGGCGCTTCTGCTTGAGGCGCTCGTCCATGCCAACCGGGAGTTGGACCGGCACAGGCTGCCGGACGACAAGCAGCGTCTCGCCGAAACGATGCGAAGCTATATCCAGCTTCATCATCGCAGGCAGGTAACCAAGGAGCATCTCGGACAAGCGATCGGCAAAAGCCCGAACTACGCCGCGACTCTGTACAAATCCGTCACCGGCCAGACGATCGGCGAATCCGTTCACGCCGCGCGGATCAAGACCGCGCAATACATGCTCCGGCACTCGCTGCTTACGGCAGGTGAAATTGCGGCATATGTCGGCTACTCGGACGCTTCGTACTTTTATCGAGTGTTCAAAAGGCAAACCGGCCGGACCCCTGCCGAGCTGATGGCCGAAAGAGACGGTTCCACGTTCTGAGTCCGGTACGGTTCGCTATCGAGAGAGAGCGGGTTGTTGCGGGGAAGTTAGAAGAGCAGCTTTTAAACCAAGGCTTTCTGCGATGAATGACCCTATCGCTTTGTTGCGAGCAGATCGGATTTAGAGGTGTGACGGCAAACGGCAACTTCGTCCCGAATCGTCTTGCAGATTCGCAACAGGCGACACCATCCGGCTTCCACTGCAGCCTGAGGAGCTTCTTCCGGAAGTTTTACTTCCGTTATTTGTTGGTCGCGGCAGTAAACAGGCGCATAGCGGAAGAATATGTTCCGTTATTTCCTGTTTAATCGCCTCTGCCGCCCTAATAATCTAAAATAAAGGAAACCAAACTTCCGTTATATCGTTACAATCACGCAGCTTGGGCGAATAACGGAAGTGAGACTTCCGCTCACCGGACGGTTCCCCTTATTTCCGGCTCATTTGTGATTGAATCGCTACTCGAGCTTTGGAAAGGAGATTCCGAGCCGCGGCATCCTCTCTTCCGTCCCGGCTGCACCTCGCCGCCTCCACTATCGCAAGTATGCAAAAAAAGGAGCTGCTCCAAAGTCATTTGCGATTTATTGAAGCCACTTCAAGCCGATTTGGCTCGAGAAAAAAAGACCTCGGCCTCCACTTCACAGTGGAATCTGAGGTCTTTTCGTTTGGAAAAGGGGTCGTTCCCGGTCATGCGAGCACGTTAGGGACCGCCCTTCTTTTCCCCACTTATCGATGGGACCAGCTAAGCTAAACTAAGCAGCACATGGTTCGATCAAACATACGGGTTGTTCTGCTTCTCGTACCCGATCGTCGTCGTCGGGCCGTGGCCCGGGTACACCTTGACCTCGTCAGGCAGGTCGAACAGCGTGCCGTGAATCGACTCCAATAGCTCCCGCTGGCTGCCTCCGGGCAAGTCGGTACGCCCGACCGACAGCCGGAACAAGACGTCGCCGCAGAACAGCTTATCCCCATACAGCAAGCTGATGCTCCCCGGCGAATGACCGGGCGTGTGGAACACTCGAAACTTCTCCCCGAGCAGCGTCAGCGTCTGCCCTTCACCCAGCGCATATTCCGCCGGTTCGGTCTGGATGTGCACGCCGAGCTCCGGCCATCGCGCCGAGCCGTTTTTTTTCGGATCGGTCAGCCAGTCGGCTTCTGCGTCATGCAGGTAGACCGGGCAGTTTTTCAACTTGCGCAGCTCGTCGACGCCGCCAATATGGTCAAAATGCGCATGCGTCAGCACGATCGCTTCGATCTCCATAGGCTCGATCCGCTTCAGCAACGATTTCGGATTCATGCCGGGATCGATGACGAATCCTTTCGTCCGCTCGGCGTTTGACACCAGGTAAGCGTTCGTCTGTACGGGACCGAGTTGGAATGCTTCTATATGTAGCATGAATGTCCAGTTCCTCCGGAATTAAAAAGTAGACAGCAGATCCCGCAGCTCGCGCACGATCGTCTGGTGGTAGCCGGCGCCTTCGCCGTACTGCGCCATCATCTCGGTGCGGGCCACCTTGATCTTGTCTTCATAGTCCGGCGCATCACGGTCCGGGTTCTCCTGCTTGAACTTCGTCATGACCGCCTGCACATGCTGCGGACGCGGCCCCCACTGGCCCAGCACGAAGCCGCCCGTATCGGCGAAAATAACGATCGGAATCGCGCGGCCGCCCATCGTCAAATACTGATCCATCGTTTCCGGATGCTCTTCCATAATAAGCACTTCCACCGGAATGCCCGAGTTCTCGAGCGCGCGGAACACAACCGGCACGTTGCGGATCACATCGCCGCACCAGTCGGCCGCCAAAATCAGGCAGCGCAAGTCGTCGCGGTTCGATAACGATTCGAAAAAGTCGCGATCGTCGTCCGAGCCCCATTCGAAGCGGTTGTACCAATCCAGAAACTTATCCTGATTTTTCGTCATGCCATCGATAAACGACTGCGGGGCCAGTCCTTTTCCCAGCTTGTCGGCTACATTTTTGCTCATCGCCTATTCCTCCTTCAATAAGGTACCATCCTTATCTTAACAAAAAACGATTCGTTGCACCATGCACCCGATCGGCCGCCCGGATCAGCGGCCGCAGCCGGCCGGCACCGTGACCGCCCGCCTCGCCTAAAGCTTACTTCTCCCGGCCCGCGCGGCCGCTATGGTCTTCGATCCAGGCGGCCGCGATGCGGACCCGTTCCTCGTCAAGCGGATGCTTCGCCCGATAGGAAACGATAAACGGGACGAGCCGCTCCAGCTTCAGCGCCTCGAATGCCGCACTTGTCCCGGACAGCTCCGCTTCCGGATCGGTAAAGCATATAATCCCCACAACGTCGGCCGTCAGCCCGCGCCGCCGCAGCAAATCTTTCAGGACGTATTCGCTCCGGTAAGCGTTCGCGGTCAGATCGCCAGCCGCCGCAGCCGCATCGGCCGCTTCGTGCCCCGGCGCCCGAAACCGAAGTTCGCCGCTCCTGTCATTGAATTCCACATGGAAAATGCCGTTCGGCCCGATAACGATCTGATCGACCGTCTGGGACGAATCGCCGGAACGGACGATCCGCGCACCAAGCGCCCGGTATCCGTCCGGAAGTCCCGCCAGCACGCCGTTCGCTTCAGCGCCGGTGCGGGAATGTGCCGCAATAGCCGGAACACTGGCAGGGGCGGATCTGTCTTCACCGGTTCGACCGCTCCCGGCGAGCTTGCCCGGAACGTCCGCGCCGGTGCTCTCCTTCGCCTTGCGTCTTCTGCGTTTCACGAAAACATAGATCGCATACAGCGCCGTCAAACCGAGCGCTCCCCACATCAGCTCACTCGTATAAGTCGCGGCGGTCTCGTCGATATGGCTCCAGTTCTCCCCCAGCGTCATGCCCAAATAAACGAACAGCATCGACCAAGGGATGACGGCAAGCGTCGTCAGCAGCGTAAACCGGGATAACGGCATACGCGCCATCCCGGCCGGCACCGATATCGCGTGACGCACGACGGGGATAAACCGGGCGGTGAAAATAACGCCGGAGCCGTATTTATTAAACCAGTTCTCCGAAACCTCGATATGGTGCTTGTTGATAAAAATATATTTGCCGAACCGCTCCAGCACAGGCCGGCCGCCGTACAAGCCGATCCAATAGACGAATATTTGCGCCAGAACGCCTCCTACCGTGCCGAACAGCACCGCCAGCCAATAATTGATTTGCCCCGCCGATACGAGATAACCGCCGAAGGCGAGGACGATCTCGCTCGGTATAATTTCGATCATCAGTCCGAACATGATGCCCCAATACCCGAGATCGGTCAGCCAAGCCATAACCGAATCGATCACTCCATGAATCCACGCGCTCATACTTACCCTACTTTCCCCAAAAATGTGCGGGATACACTTCCCGCTTCCAATCGTTCCCATCCAATCCGCCATCCCATTGTCCGTACAAGCCGAAAGGGTCTTGTCTATCTTATTCGGGCGCTGCGGCGATCATTCCGCATACGGACGGACGTGTATAAGACATTGAGGCTCGCCTGCCGGATAACAGGGGCCGCCCCGCCTACACTTTCCCGAAAAACTCCAGCAAAGACTGCCGCAGCCGCCTGGCCGCCGCATTCGGCTCCCGTCCGCTGCGCTCGATCAGCCCGTGGGTCAGAACGACCGGTTCGGCTGGCAGCACGCGAAGCACACCGGTACGGACCTCCTCCAGCACGCCGATCTCGGGAAGCAGGGCGACGCCAAGCCCGCAGCTCACCGTCTGCTTGATCATCTCGAGGCTGGCGAACTCGAGCGCATCTTTGGCCATCAGTCCTTTGGCCGAGAACAGCTCGCCCGCAGCCGTCTGATAGACGCAACGGCTGCCGAAGCCGACGACTCTCGCACCGCTCAATCCTTCCCATCCGGCCGCATCGTACAGATCGCCAAGCTCCGGCGAAGCGACCACGACCAGACGTTCCTCCTGCAGCGGGTAAAAGACGAGATCGGCGCGCCCCGGATGCTGGGAGACGATGCCCAGGTCGGCGCGGTGATGCGCCACGCTGTCGACGACGTCGCGGAAAAAGCCGGTCTCCAGCTGGAGCCGGATGTTCGGATACGTTGCGAAGAAGCTGCCGAAAAAAAGCGGAAGCCGCGTGACGCAAAACGATTCCAGCGCGCGCAGACAGACGGTGCCCCGGGGTTCCTCCAGACGGTTCATCGCTTCCGCGAGCGAAGCGCCGAGCTGCACGAACTGGCTCGCGAACTTGGCCATCTCCTCCCCGGCTTCGGTCGGCTCGACCCCGCGCGCCAGCCGGTTGAACAGCTTCTTGCCGCTTGCCTGCTCGAGCTGCCGGATATGCGCCGTAACCGTCGACTGTACATAGCCGAGCTTCTCCGCAGCCCGGCTGAAGCTGCGTTCCTGCACGACCGTCACGAACGTTTTGAAGAACCGTCCTTCGAGCATTTCGATCATCGCAGTCCTCCCCTCCCGCTCTCCTGACTATCACCCATTTCAAATACAAATCGCTCGCATCGCAATCATTCGTAACTCGAATCGATATTCCTATGGTATCATCGGCATTACCGATCTGCAACCGCAATCTGGAGATCAACCGCTAAGGAGGAACATCATATGAACCGCACCCGGCAAATGCTGTCCCGTACCGTCCCGGGCTTAGGCGGATTTCTGGCCATCTGGCTCGTCATTTCCTTCGGCGACGCGACCGGCCTCACCTTGGTCACGGCTCCGTTCGGAGCTACTTGCGTTCTCGCGTTTGCGCTGCCCGCAAGCCCCCTCGCCCAGCCCCGTAACATCGTCGGCGGCCATATGCTCAGCACCCTGATCGGTCTAGTCCTGCTGCACACCGCGGGAGCTCATCCCTGGAGCATCGCTCTGGCCGTAGGCTGCGCCATCATCGCCATGCAGTTGACCGGGACGCTCCATCCTCCGGCAGGAGCCGACCCGCTCGTCGTGATGCTTTCCGGCTCGGGCTGGTCGTTTCTATGGAGTCCGATCCTGATCGGTTCGATATTGATCGTACTGCTCGCCTGGGCCGTTCACCGGCTGTCGGGAGTGACCTACCCGAAGCAATGGCGGTGACCGGCCGCCGTCCGGGCCTGCATTCCGTTTCCTGCAGTCATGCGGATACAAGCTCCCACATACGCTAGTAGTGGAGATTGACAAGCATGCGGATCTTTAAGGGGGGAATGCAGTTGAATTACGATTCGAATAAACGAGGCAAACCGGTCAACTTCCTCATACCGGACAAACCGAAGCGCCGGGCCTCCGCCAATCTGTACGTGCTGCGGAGGAAACATCTGCTGCTGGCGGCCGGCGTGCTCGTGCTGTTGTCGGCTTTCATCCTGTACGCGAGTCAAAGGGAAAGCGAACCGGTAGCAGGCGCGGCAGCGGTGGAACGTACGATTCATCTGGTAACCGGGGAATTCAAATCGACGACTCCTGACGGCAAAGAAATCGAAGCGTACCGCTGGGACCCGGGCACCGTGGTCGTGCACAAGGGCGATAAAGTCAAGCTGAGCATTTACGGAGTGAACGGAGCCAGCCATCCTTTTATCATCGAAGGACTCGGCATTAAAGGTGAAGTGAAAAAAGGCGAGGAAACCGTCGTCACATTCAAAGCCGACAAAGAAGGCACTTACCGGATCATCTGCCTCACCCATCCCGATATCGCGCATAACGGGCCGATGATCGGTTACATTATCGTCGATTGAGCGGGTTCATCCGGACGCTGCCGCGGCAGTAGCCCATTCGCCCTTCCCTGCATAGGTTAGTAGCAGAGAGGAGCGGATGGATCGGCATGATGAACCAAAAAAATGAAAAACATGACCAGAATTTGCCGAACTTGCGTAAAATACGCCGGGCCTGCAACAAAGAGTTATACCGTACCATCAAACGGCTGAAAATATGGGTTCCCCCGGCCAAGCTCGCGGAAGCGGAAGAGCTTTATTTAAAAAAAGTGGTGCTGAACCTGTCCTTCATAGCGGAAAACGGCAGCAACCGCAAATTGCTGTCCGACTGGTGGGACGAAAATGTGTGCCCGGACATCGCCAAGCTTTGGGACGTCGAGCCGGCGGAGCTCGCCCGCGCCTTCCGGGATGCGTTCGGCGGCTGAGACGGCTTCCCGGCCGCGCAGACTGCCGCAATATGTCCGATCGACCTGTCCGATCGACCGTCCGCCGGTTCGCGTCTTGCAGCGAAAAAGCCGCGCCGGGAGCTGCGCACCGTACGAACGGCAGACGAACGGCAGCAAACAGCATGTTCTGGGTCCGGCTCATGGGAAACCGTGTCCCCCGTACCCCGCGCCTGAACCTCCAACCCCGCCCCCTGAGCGGGATCGGAGGTTTTTTGGCATAGCAGTCCCGGTCTCGCCTCGACCCTGGATTTCAGGTCCGCCTAACCTCCCGTTTACCCGGTGCTTCTATACCAATTTATGTCGATTCATGGCGCCACCCCCCGTAAAACGGCGAACGTTCGCGAACTGTTATGAAACGACGTCACTTGCATACAAGCGACAACCGACCAATCCATAGGATACAGGAGGGAGTGCGGCATGCAAGGCTTTCGCCAACTAGAGCAACACGAGCACGACACCAGGCTGGACCCGAACTGGATTCATTTAATGATCGCGGCAAAAGAAATCGGCATATCCATAGAAGAAGTACGTCAATTTCTTCAAGAGTGTACGCCCGGAGGAGACGAGCCTGACTAAGGCCGGCTTTTCCGGGTTTATTTGTGGCAACGCTTACAGGCGGTCTGCAAATGTTCTTTTCCAACCGATCTCGTCCGTTTTGCACATGCAACCAGACGTGGTTTTTGGTATGATGGTACTTGACAACAGCGGCGATTGGCACGCGAAAAAAGGGGATAGTCGCATGATAGGCAAACGCGTGAAAGAACTTCGTCTGGAGAAAGGGCTCACCATCAGCGAACTGGCCGAGAAAGCAGGCGTGGCGAAGTCGTATCTGAGCTCGATCGAGCGGGACATTCAGTCCAATCCCTCCATTCAATTTCTCGAGAAAATATGCGCCGTTTTGAACGTGCCGGTTGAAACGTTTTTGCACGACAAGCAGAGTTCGGCGGACGGATTGGACCCCGAATGGATGGAGCTCGTCCGCGAAGCGATGGCGTCGGGCATCAGCAAGGAACAGTTTCTGGAATTCCTCGAGTACAACAAGTGGCGCAACAAAAAGCAGAGCTTGTGAACGGCTGAACGAACCGTACGGCTGCACACACAAAGAAAGCCGCTCTATTCGAAACATTTCCGGGTGAGGGCGCCCGCGGGTCAGCGGCTGCTCATCACGCAAAGTGTCATTTTGCTTTAGCGCTCTCGCTAAGTCGGATATTCTTCCAGGGCAGGTCATGCAAGTCCTCCGCATGAGCGGGATGAGGCGGCGCCGGTACAGGCAGCCGCTTTTTTGTTTGTCCCTGCTCCCCGTCCACGACTAAGCCGATGCGGCAAAAAAAGAAGCAGCAGCTCTCCGTCTTGTCCAGACGAAAGAAACTGCCGCTCCACTAAGCGAACCTGATCTGCGATACAACGACTGCCCTTCTACCGTTTGTTAGTAAGGAGTCCCGGCAATGAACCGCACTTATTCGGATCATGGCGCTTTGCCCCGGCCTTGGGCTAGCGCCCGTCTTGGGCCGGGACGTTCCCGCCCATTTCTCCGAACGCCTGCTTCATCATGCCGTAGCTCGCTTTGAGCCTTTCGACGTAGCCGACCTCCTCCCACGCGTTCCAGCTGTAGACCGGCAGACGCGATACGGGAAACATTCCGCCCGAAGAAGTATCCTCCAGTCCGACGGCTTCTCCTGTCGCCTTATCCGCAATCCAGGGCACAAGCCGGATGCCTTTCGTATCGGTCGAAGCGAATTTGCCGTCCTTGTCGGCATAACTCATCACCTGCAGCGAGCTCGGATCGGTGAAGCCGAGCAGCATCCACGGAATGCGCAGCTCCACCGTATTGCCTTTGGCTTCCCACATGACCAGCGAGTCGGCCGAAGGCAGATCCGGGTTGTTCGTGCCGCGCTTCAGCTGCCCTACCGGGACTTCCTCGAACGGATGGTACTTGCGCGTATCCGGCGGGATCAGCTCCAGGCTGACGGAAAGCTTCCACGGGGCAAAAACACCCGAATCGTCCTGCGAAACTTCCGGCCCGACCTCGAACATGCCGTACTTTTTCCCGTACAGACGGGTGTGGAAATCGTAGTTGGCGGCCAGCCTCACTTCGCTCTCCTCCGCCGCGCCCAAAGAGATAAGCGCTTCGAGCCCTTCGTCGAGCTGGCGCCCGGCCAGCTCCTTGCCGTGCTTATTGCCCCCTGCTATCGTATCGACTCCCATATACAGCGTCCGCTGCTGCGGGTCGAACGGCTGGTCGAGCTTGGCGAGCAGGTACACGTAAGCTTCGTCGTGGGTCATCCACAGCTCCTTGTAGCCGGGCGCTCCTGCATTCAGCTTCTGCTTGTCGCCGCTCTTCAGCTTCTCCCAATCTTTGTCGTCTCCGTCAATGATAAGCGGGCCGTCCTTGCTGGAGAACATGCCGAGCAGCCCGAACTTTTGCTCGTTCGTCAGCACGTTCGTCCACAGCTTGCGGCGGCTTGCCGGCAGCTCGTAATCCATCGTGTTCCACGTCCGCTTGAACCATTCGTCCTGCCAGCTGAACACGATCGCTCCGGCCATCCCTTCATCGAAAATATCTTTCATCAGCGAAGCGTTGATCCGGCCCTGCTCCGTTTCGTTATGCCCGCCCTGGTCGCGTCCGAGCGTGCCGACATGGGCGATGCCCAGCGAGGAAGGCACTCCGAATTCGGTAATCATAACCGGCATGTCCGGAAAATGGGCTTTCAACTGACGAAGGTACGAACGGTACGTATTCGGATTGCCGGACTCGTCCGGAATGTCCCGGAGCGTTTCATCGAACCGGAAAAAGTCCGGATAATACGGATAAGCGTGAAACGAAGCGAAATAGCCGGCCGCCCAATCGACTGGTCCCACATGGTTCGCGTCGATTCCGACCAAATCTTCTTCGATAAGCACTTCCCCGGGATGGGTAAGCGGATCGGTCGTCACCCAGTTGGTGAACGTCAGCGGATGCTGCCAGCCGTATTGCGCCTCCCGTACGGCCAAGCCGTCCAGCATAACGGCCAGCCAGTTCTCAAACGGACTCGCTCCCGGCTTGGCCGATACGCGGTCCCCGACAAACGGCTCCGTCCATTTCTCCGCATGTTTGTCGTTCGTATCCCGGACCGCGATCGGGTCCCATTCGGTACCGATATGCCAAGCCATTAAGTAAGGGCTCGCATTGACCCGGTACACGCCGCTCGCTTTGCCGAACTTCTCGGGAATGTCGGCATTGCCGTACACGACATTAACCGCCTCGACGATCTCGCTCTGAAACTGGTCGTAAATGTCCGGATCGAACGCATCCCGTTTCTCGGCCAAATCTTCCTCCGGCGCCCATACTCCTTGGATGAAATAAAGCGGATGATCGCGATGTTCTTCGTTGTATTCGACCAGCGCCTCATAAAATTGCGGCTTCAGGATCGTGTATACGCGGATCACGTTCGAGCCGAGATCGGCGATCTGCGCGAACCATTTCCGGTACGTCTCTTTGGAGATCGGCAAGTCGCCCGGATCGTGCCCGGGCATAGCGGCGCCGACGTTCACCCCTTTAACGAAAAAGGGCGACCACTGGCCGTCCTTATACTGCTCCAGCGAATCGCCGTTCGTCCGGAACTTCATTCGCGAGCCGTCGGCATGCTCTACGCTCTCGACCTGCTTAACCGGCCAGTAATGCCAGACGGCGAGCGCCACGACAATCGGCAGTATCCATTTGGGCAGCCGGTACAGCCAGCCCTTGTTCGCATTCATCGACGGAAAGCCCCCCTTCCTGATTTCCTGACTGTGTTACCCGAGCAGCCGCCGGATTCGCGCCTCCAGCTCGATCGGCGAGAACGGCTTGCGCACGTAATCGGCTACTCCCATGTCGAAGCAGGCTTGAACGTCCATATCGAACCCTTTGCCTGTCAGCACCATCACTTTCGACCGGCGGGTTCCGTCTCCCGTCCGCCGGATGCGCCGGATCAGCTCATAACCGTCCATGCCGGGCAAGGAAAGCTCGGTGAGCACCAGATCCGGCTGCTTGTCCTCGACGAGCCGGAGCCCGTTCACACCGTCGGCCGCGACATGAACGTCGTAGCCTTGCAGCTCGAGGCGCAGCCGGACCAGATCGGCCAGTTCTTCGTTATGATCGACTACGACGATCGAGCTGTCCGTATCCGGTTCGGACGGTTTGACATACAGCTCGATGTCGGCCTCCTCGCCCTTCGTCCGGGCCGGCCTGATGTCCAGCATCGCTGCAATCTCCGACAACGCTTCGGCCGCCGGATCGGCGCTTTCCGGAAAGCTGGTGACGACAAGCGCGGCGACTTCCGGCGACAGCTGCTCCAGTACCGGCTTGATCGCCATCGCCGAATAATGAGCGGAAGCCAGCAGCGCCCCGGGCAGCCAGACCGCAAGCAAGCCGTCAGCCGCAGAGTAGTCGACGATCGGCGCCACCCCTTCGGTCAGAGGGTCCATCGATGCCGCCAGCGCCTCCGCTCTCTCGCCGGTGAGCCGGCCGATTCTCGCCGCGATCAGCCCGCAGGCTTCGCTTTCGGATCTTTGCAGCTCGTGCAGCCGCTCCAGCCATTGTCCGGGAAAGGCCAGTCCTACAACTTGCCCGGCGGGGGCCGGCAGCCCCTGCCCTTTCTCCGTCCATGTTCGTAATGCCGCAGGTGGTGTATTCATTGTATATGTCCTCCTTATTTATCGTATCGTTCGTTATACGGCAGGTGCTTTCGCCGTCTGCGATTGCTTGCCCGACTTCGCGGATGCCGCCGCCGGAGAGGCGGCCGAGCTGTCCGCTCCCTCCTGCCAGCTTGTCCGCACCATATTGCCCCATGCATCGGATTTGCGTACGTATTCCCATTGTCCGGCGAGCTTCCATAACGCCTGCAGCTGATCGTAGCCGACCGCCATGAGCAGCGAGCAAACGATCGTCTTGGCCAAATCTTTGCCGGCCGGCGAACGCCGGAACGCCATCTCGTCGATCAGCAGCGCGCCGCATGTAAAGACGAGACCGACCAGCGCGTTTACCGCAATAAACATAGCCAGTATCGGCCAGTTCGTCATATCGAACAAGCAGTAGCCGACCAAGGCCAGGAAACCGGTCAGCCGCAAGTAAGGGCCGAGCGTTTCATAGATGATCGTGTAGGGCAGCGACAAGAAACCGATCGTTTTGTATTTCGGAATAAACAGCATGGAACGGAACGCGGCCAAATTCCACAAGCTTCCGCGCATCCACCGCCTCCGCTGGCTGGCCAGCACCTCGAGCGTATCGGGAGCTTGCGTCCAGCATACCGCGTCGGGGCAAAAAACGATCGAATAAGGCAATCCCAAATCGAGCATCCGTTTGTGAAGCTTGAGCACGACGTTCATATCCTCGCCGGGGCATCCCGGCTCGTAGCCGCCGACCTCGATCAGCCGGTCTTTGCGGAACAGGCCGAACGCGCCGGAAATGATCGTCAGCCCGTTCAGCGCGCTCCAGCCGATCCGGCCTCCCAAAAACGATCTCGCGTATTCGACCGACTGGATCGCCGGCAGCCATCGTCTCGGCATTCTCGACTTGCGGACCATCCCGTGCTCGATCGTGCTGCCGTTGGCGATTCGTACGTTGCCGCCGACCGCGATATGCTCCTCGGGATTTTCCATATAGGTGCGGACGAGCCGAAGCAGCGCATCTTTCTCCAGCATCGAATCCGCATCTACGGTCGCAATGAGCGGATAGCGGGATACGTTAATCCCCGCATTAAGCGCGTCCGCCTTGCCCCCGTTGTCTTTGTCGATGACGACGAGCCGCGGATGGAGCGGGCTGCGATACGCCTGCCGGATCGTCCGGGAGCGCAGCGTACGCCGGTAGCCGCTCACCGAGCTGGGCTGCAAGCCGAACGCTTCGATCAGCACCTGGAGCGTCCCGTCCTTCGAGCCGTCGTTGACGACGATGACCTCATAGCCGGGGTAATCGAGCGACAACAGCGATCTGACGCTCTCCAGTACGGTTAATTCTTCATTATAGGCGGGAACGAGCACGGACACGGGCGGCGTGTAAGCCGAATGTCCCAGCTCCCGGAACCGGGAGTACGCCGCGCTCTGGATCGTGGCGAGCACGGTCCTCCGGGAAAGCAGCATGATTATGAAGTAAAGCAGGCATGAGCCTATAATCAGAGCGGAAGCGAATAATCCGTATCCGAGCAAAAGCGATCTCATCGAATTCTCCTTTCTGCCGGCCGGCTGCCTGTAGCCGTTGCTGCCGGCGCGGGAGCCGGTCCGCCGGAAGAAGCGGCGGCTAGCGAGACGGACGCGCCTGCGGCGAATGCCGGCTGCTGTGCCTCGGAAGGGTACCCTCCGGCGGTCATCGCAGCGGCCATCCGCTTCCACCGGACCGCCAGCTGCAGCGACTCGCTGTCCGTCCAAGGGGACGAGGCCCGGTTCAGCGCTTCATGGATCGCGTCATACGCCGCCTTGCGTGTCTCGGGGCTTTCGTCGGGGGCGCCGGCCGTCTCGCAGAGCACCCGGAAACCTGTGTCCCCGAGCTGCGTCAGCGCGACCGCTCCATGGTGGCGCACCCACCATTGCCCGTCGCGCAGCGAACGGCGGAGCCTTACGGCGTTCGCCGGATTGCCGAGCTCGCCGGCCGCCTTGGCCGCTGCCGCGCGAATCTCCCAATCGTCGTGCCGCAGGAAGGCGTCAAGCCTCCCGTTCGGCAGCAGATGGGGATACGCGAGCAGCAGCTTGGCCGCTTTGACGCGCACTTCCTTGCGCGAGTCATCTGCGAGCCGCGCCAGCGCCGCGGGAGCGGCGAGCCGGCCGCCGCCGGCGAGACCGGCGAGCGCCAGCAGGATGAGCGGCTCGTCGTCCGACTGCAGCAGCTCCGCGTACAGCGGCTGCGGATCAAGCGGCGACGAGGCGAGAATGTCTGCGGCGAGCTCGCGGGAGCCGGGAGCCCGCGCCGCCAGCAGCTCCGCGAGCTGCCGCAAGTCGTCGGCAGAGCGCGTGCATTTGGCGGCGGCGCGGGCGATGACGAAGCCGGCGGGGCCGGGCGGCTCTAGCGCGAGCAGCGTCAGCAGCTCCGGCGCCGCTTCGCGGGCCCGCATGGCGCCGAGCCGGTGGGCGGCGTCGATGCGCACCCACGGCAGCCGGCTGCGGAGCCGGCCGCGCTCGAGGCCGACCAGGCCGAGCGTGAGGCACAGCTCGGCGAGCCGGTCGCGGTGCCGCCCTTCGATCCCTTCCATCCATTCCTCTAACTTCCGGCCGATCACCCGAAGCTCGAGCGGCTCGAGGGAACCGGCAGGCGGGCGAAGCGCCTCCTCGCCGTCCAGATTTGCGCCTACGTAATTGAAATATTCGCGGTGTTTCTCCCTATAAGCGGTGCTTAACTTCCCGCGCCGCCGGTTTCGCAACCGTAAGCCGTAAAGGGCGGCGAATCCGACTGCGGTCAGTCCGCACAGTGCGTACACGAACGGTAAAACTGCTGATACAGCATTCAGTGGCATCCCAGCAACACTCCTTCTCCATCACCTTCCGTCGGCTTAAGGTTTATTTGTTTGTAGGGTTATTCGTTCTTTATTGAGAACGACGATACTAGTATACCTAAATTATCGTTCGATAAAAAATTCGAAAATCGCGTTATTGTTTCATATAGTGAACATTTTCGCTAGTATCTCATCGTTTCCTTCGTTATTCTAACGTTTTTCGTTCTTTATAATGAAATACATGTTCGTTATAATGAATGACGAAAGAAAGGGAGCCCCGGGAAGAGCAGCGCGATCCGACTCTCTTTCGTTGTTGGAGAGCTGCTGGGCATTTGGGGATCGGGCCGGGGAGGCGGATGAGTGGAAATTGCTCGCGGCCGGCTACGACGTTTCTGGACAACCCAGTGTCCGGGAGCACAGCCGGTGCTTCCGAGTAACTTCGGCGTTCCCGGGACATTCGGTGCTTTCGAACAACTCGATGTTTCTAGGCACATCGGCGTTTCCGAGTACATTCGGCGTCCCCGAGCTGGATAAGAGCTTCTAGCAACTCTTATTTCCGCGAAATCGACGCTTTTCAGCTAAATAAGAGCTGCTCTCATCTCTTATCGTGGTGCGGAGTGTGCGGGTTGGGCGGCTCATGCTGAGACATGGGTTACTTTATTCATTGATGCTCGTATCGCTCAGCGGGCGCTCCACGCCGTACCCGTATCTGCGCTCTGCCTGCTGTGCTGCACACAAGCCAAGCCGACGCGCTGCGCTGCCGAACTGCCGTGTCCGGCGTCGCGCCTCCCGCTCCTTCTGCCCGGTCCCCGTGCCAAATGATCGCCAAGCGCCCCCTGGACTCCGGGCCATACGGCTAACCAGCGTCAGGCGCGACGCTTCACCGCTAACTAAGCTGCACGACCGCTGCACCCCGGGAGCTGCGCCTTGCCGTACCGCGCCGCGCCCGGCAGCGCCGGAGAACCTGCACGATACGTCATCACCAGCAAAGGAGAACGAAAAACATGGCCCCTTTCAACGCTAACGCCAAATGGGAGGAAGAAAAGCCGACACCGGCCTTCAACCCGGCTGTCGCTTATATCCGCCAGCTGCGTCCGCGCCAGTGGACGAAAAATCTGCTCGTCTTCGCCGCGCTCATCTTTTCCGTGAAAAGCGCCTCCGTCGCCATGCTCGGTCAAGCCGTCGTAGCGTTCGTCCTCTTCTGTCTCGTCTCGAGCTGCGTCTACATCATGAACGATTACACCGACCGCGAGTCCGACCGGCTGCATCCGGAGAAACGTCACCGCCCGATGGCTTCCGGGGCGATCAACCCTCATGCCGCGCTGTTTTTCGGCTGCGTGCTGCTTATTGCCTGCATCGGGACGGCTTTCGCTCTGGGAGTCAGCTTCGGTTTTACGGTTATCGTGTACTTTGCGGTCAATGTGCTGTACTCGGTTAAGCTGAAACACGTCGTCATCTTCGACCTGCTGCTCATCGCTTCCGGTTTCGTGCTGCGGGCGATCGGCGGCGGCCTGGCGATCGGCGTGCCGCTTACCCCGTGGTTTCTCGTCTGTACGCTGCTGCTTGCTTTATTTTTGGCGATCGGCAAACGGAAGCACGAGCTCAACCTGTTGAAGACGAACGGAGCCGCCCACCGCAAAGTGCTCGCTTATTACTCTCAAGACCTGCTGAACCAGCTCGTCGGCATCGTTACGACGGCCACTTTGATCAGCTATGCCTTATTTACGTTTACATCCGGGCACACGATCCATCTGATGTGGACGATCGTATTCGTCCTGTACGGCATATTCCGTTATTTGTACTTAATCCATATGGAAGGCAAAGGGGGACGTCCGGAGAAGGTGCTGCTCGAGGACAAGCCGATTCTGCTGACCGTCGTGCTGTACGCGTTCTCGGTCGCGTTTATCCTGGTGTATATGGAATAACCAATCGGCTCGCTAAAAGGGGGGAGAAAGATGAACGTAGCCGTACTGATCACGTCCGTTCTGCTAGGTGCGCTCGGGCAGGTGTTTCTGAAATGGGGCGTCTCCCCGGCGGGCGATCCTGCAGGCGGGACCGGGGCTGTGCCGGGATTGCTGCGGGCTTTGTCGTCATGGCCGTTGTGGGCCGGGCTTGCCGCATACGGATTCAGCCTTCTGCTGTGGCTCTTCGCCTTGAAGAAGTTTCCGCTCAGCACCGCTTATCCGATGGTCAGCCTCGGCTATATCGTCGTGATGGCGGCGGGAGCGATATTTTTTCAGGAGACGGTATCGGTCCAAAAATGGGTCGGCGTCGGGCTCATCTCGTGCGGCGTCCTGTTTATCGCCCGTTCATAACGGGACAAGCCCACTCGAGACAGACATCACGGAAAAAAGGAGGCGTTGCCCCTGAACGCTTACGGCAACGAATGGTTATTCGCTATAACGCCGGTCGCCGCCTGGGTGGCATCCGGCTGCATCAAATACGCGGTCAACCGGCTCCGATACGGAGCCGAAGCCCGGAGCCATATCGGCAACGGCGGCTTTCCGAGCACGCATACGGCGGTGATCTCCTCGGCGGCTGTACTCGCCGGCTTCGAAGCGGGGTTCGGCTCGCCCATGTTCGGACTAGCGGTAGCCGTGACGATGATCGTCGTCATCGACGCTACCGGAGTCCGGCGCGCCGTCGGAGAAGCCGCCGTCCGGATCAACGCATTATCCGCGGCCGGCCGGCACCGGCCGCACTCCGTTGCCGCCGATGAAACCGGCACCGGCCTGGGCCATAGCCTTGGCGGCGAGCGGTCCAACCGGCCGCTCCGGGAGAAACAGGGCCATACGCGCACCGAAGTACTGGGCGGCTTGGCGGTAGGTACGCTGGTAGCCTGGTGCATATCGCTATGGATGTAGAGCTGTCCGCCTACACCTACGGCAACAGCAAAGGCTTTCTGCTCTTGCCGCCTCCCGCCTGCAGCGGAGAGACCGTGAGACCGAACCTGCTAATTAACAACATGCGGAGAAGGAGATGACGATGAAGACCCGACTCTTGACCCTTAGCTTAATTTCCGGAATGATGCTTGTGTTGTTCACTTCCCTCTTGTTCGTACTGCCGGCGGCGGGCTTTCTCGTGAAGCTGCCCGTATCGCCGCTTCTCTTATGGATCAGTGCGGCAGGAACGGTCGCCTTCGGGTGGTTTGCCGCCAGACACTACGATCCCGATCGCCCGATCCCGCTGTTTCTGTCTTCCCTTGCGGCGGCTGTCATTCCGTTCGCCGTGTCTTTTGCAGTGGCGGGTGCATTTTTCGATCTGTCTTACGATGGACAAGCTTACCACCAGGAAGCGATCATCCATCTGGCCAACGGCTGGAATCCGGTCTACGACGCTCCGCTGGATCTGCCTACGGCGCATGAGAAATGGATCAATCACTACGCCAAGGCGGCCGAGATCGCCGCCGCCGCTTTTTATAAAGCGACCGGACTCATCGAGCACGGCAAGCTGATTAACCTGCTGCTGATCTTCGGATCGTTCCTGCTGGCGGTTCCTGCCCTGCTCTCCCTCGGCGCCGGCCGCCTCCGCCCCGCGGCAGCGGTCGTACTCGCAGCTGTGGTGGCGTTCAATCCGATCAGCGTCACTCAGGCGTTCAGCTATTACGTGGACGGCATGCTGTCGTCTTCGCTGATGATTATGCTCGCCTTGGGCGCGCTTCTATTCAGCGGCAAAACCCGCAGCAATCGGGACAGCGGGGAAGAGGGGGTCAGCGATATAGCAAAGGAACGTTCGGGATGGATCGTTCCAACGGTATTTGCCGCGTCTCTGCTGTTTGCTGTCAATTTAAAGTTTACCGCGCTCGGTTATGCAGGCGTCCTATGCATCGGACTGCTGATCGCGCTGTACATGACCGAAAGATTCACAACGATGAAACGGATGTTCGTCACGATGGCGGCCGCCGGATTGATCGCCGTCCTTGCTGTCGGCTATAACCCTTACGTCACGAACACGTTGAGCAAAGGGCATCCGTTCTACCCGCTGGCAGGCAAGGATTCTGTCGATATTATGGAAAACTTCACACCGCGCAATCTGGAGAGGCTGAACCGGTTCGAGCAGGCCGCCGTGTCGTATTTTGCCGTCTCCCGCGAGAACGGCACCGACAAAATGCCGACCTCAACCAAGGTCCCGTTTACGGTCTCGCCCAAAGAACTAGCCGTCTTTAGCGAGCCGGACGTGGCGGTAGGCGGCTTCGGCCCTTTGTTCGGCGGCATTCTGCTGATGGCCGCGGTTGCGCTCATGCTCGCATACGGCCTAAGCGCCGGCGCTACAATCGCCGTCTCCGCCGTGATCGCCGTTTTGCTCGCTTCGGCCTTCATCAACCCGGCCGCCTGGTGGGCCCGGTACGTTCCGCAAGTATGGGTCGTGCCGGTCGCTTGCGCCTGGCTCGCCTTCGTAGTCCGGGCCCGTCCGAACCCGGGCACCTTGCAGCTCCGCCCGATTCGCGGACAAACGCAAATAAACCCGCTGTCCAAGCGGGAGCAGCTGACACGGGTTTGCGGCTGGGCTCTTGCAGGGCTGCTTGCGGTTAACGCTACCCTGGTTGCCTACTCGTATACGACCAAGCAGTGGAATTGGAGCGAAAAGCTCCGCTCCCAGTACGCGGAGCTGGCTGCGATGGACAAGCCGCTGCGAACGGATTTCTCCTTCAGCTGGTCGAACCGGGTCCGCTTCGAGAATTATGGAATCCCGTTCCGGGAAGAAACTCCGCTGCGCTGCGACAATCCCCTGACCTTGATCAAATCGGGAACGACCGTCTGCTTAAGCAGCACGGTCGCCCGGGAGGAGCCCTAATCAGGCTCCTCCGGGCCAAACGGCCTCTTCTCTCCACTCCGTTCCCCGGCCTGCAACCCAGTTAAGGCTTCATCTTGCTCCAGCCCGTATAATCATGAACCGCAATCCCCGCATAAGACCGATGGTTCCTCAGCTTCTCCTCAATCTCCGCCATTTGGCGATTCAACTCGCTCGAATCGGCTCCGTAAAACGACACATGATCCCCTTCGTCCGTCCGATTGGTCTCCACGCCCACGAATACCTTGGTTCCGATCCGGTCGCCGATTCCGAGCTCCTTGTCCGCCAAACCGATTACCGCATCCGCACGATTGCGGTACGTCATGAGCGCGACCTCGTCCAGCTCCGACATGATCGTCTCGGCCATCGTAACAGAACGGCCCGGCGAGCGGAGCTCGTCCAGCCAGAACGGAAGCGCGGCGCCGGCCAGCAGTCCTCCGGCGTTATCGACCAGCTGACGAAATTGTTTCACCGTTTCGACCCAATCCGCCGCAATCCGGGTCTGCTCCTGCTTCCATTCGTCCAGCAAATACGGCTCCACATCGATCTGAATGCCGTCGAACCGCTCCACTCCTTCGACTGAACGGTTGTAGGCGCGGACCCATTCGACCGTCTCCGCCATGACGTGCCGCCGCTGCGGCAGCACCCAATCCGGCGCGCCGGCCAGCGCATGAACCCGGATGCCTGCCTCCGCCGCCGTACGGATAAATTGCCGATAATGGCTAACCTCCGCATCCGTATCGATCTGTACAAATATCCGTCCAACCTGTTCACTTTTCGCGAATTGCACGATCTCCGTTCGCGAGCGCGCGTCCGCCAGCCTTTCCGCCTCCCACAGCCAAGTCGCTTTCGTGCTGCCGTGCTGAGAAGCAGGCTTTCCCGCCAATCCCACCTGTACGGTTAAGATCGAGGCCGAGGCCAGCAGGGCGACCAGGGGCGCGGCGAATTTATGCAATCGGCTCCACAACCACAGCGATAATGCGGCGGCTGGAGCGCGCTGATAGCCGGAACTTGCTTTCTGGTTCACTGGTGTACTCCCCTTCCCGTCTAATCGTGCTGTCATCCCATTATAGGCGGCACGGACGAGCGTTCGCCATAGGGCGATCCGATCAACTTCCTATCCCCGTTACCGGGAATGGCGGGCGTTGTACAGCCGGGCGACGCGGGCGATCTCATCGGATTCGAGAATATGGACTCCGGCATTTCCGGGCAGCGCGGAAGCAATCATCGCCGCCGCCACCGCCGCCCCTTCCACAGGCTTGTATTTGCGCAGCGGACCGGCGAATATCCAGGACAAAGGTTTGGCGACAGCCGAAGCGAACCGCTCCGCTCTGCGGAATTCGTCACGCTCGCCAAGCAGCAGAGAAGGCCGGAACAGGAACACCGCACGAAGTCCAAGCGCCGCGATGCGCTCCTCCGCCTCCCCTTTTACCCGATTGTAGAAAATACTGGACCGGGCATTCGCTCCCATCGCCGACACCAGCGAATACGAGCGAATCCCTTCCTGCTTGCCGAGCTCTGCCAACCGCAGCGGATAATCGAAATCGACCTTGCGGAATAACTCCTGCGATCCCGCCTTCTTGATCGTCGTCCCGAGCGCGCAGAACAGATCCGCTCCGGCGAAATCGCCGGCCGCCGCTTCGAGCCGATCGAAGTCCGTCAGCCGCTCCTCCAGATGCGGATGCTCCATCCCCGTAGTGCGGCGGACCAGCGCGATCACTTTCGAATAGGCGTTCTCCTCCAGCAGCTGCCGTACCAGCTCTCTCCCGACCAGTCCAGTCGCACCGGCTACCACAGCCGTTCTTCCGCCGCCGTACGCTGACGATTCTCTCATCTTTGTTTCTCCCCCTCCGGCGCTTGCGCTAACAATCGATAGTTTCATTATACCGTTCGATCAGGCGGATTGCCCGTAAGACACTTTACCAATAATTGAATATTCGCCGGCTCTGTAACAAAATTAGAGTCCCTGGCACCCTATTTGCAGTCAATTCCAAAGACTGAAGTGGATAAAGGCGGTTTGTGAGGCTGTCGATTCATTGTGCAGAAGTGTTAGCAGGCCGTTCCAAGTGAAAAGTTACCTTCTTCTGCTCAAACAGGTTGTCCGGAATCCCTTGATTGAATAAGGATTGTAAGGTAGGGAATTCCAGACAAAACTCGCCAGAAGGTAATCTTTTCCCTTTCCACTTGGTTGTCCACATTGAATCGGCAGTCTCGTTTGTACCCCCTATTTCAACCATTTGAGGGGGCAGCACCCTTTTTGCCGATTTTAAAAGTTCCAAACCGCTCTTATCCTTCATGGGACGAACGAAGATGAAACCAACTCGATCCGTTTCCTTCCTGCACGAAGGAATCGTCCTGCTTCCCGGACTGAAAGCACGCTCGTATCGGGGAGAAGCTACTTTCGGCGAAAAATCTCCAGCTGTACAATTCTTCAACCAAAAACAGGTTTTTCTAAACAGCACATGGGTACGCAGGATTATAAATGGAAGTAAAAAGGCCGGCCATCAACCGGCCAGCCTTTCGCAAACTCGTCTTACCGATTCATCGCCGCGTCTCCGCCCCGTTCGATCCGAAGCAGCGCATCCAGCAAAAGATCCATATCTTCGTCCGTTCCGACACTGATACGCAGCTTGTCATCCAGGCGGGGAGCGGCGAAATACCGCACATAAATATGCCGGGCGAGCAGCCCTTCGTACACCTTTTGAGCCACCAGGCTTCCGGGAGGGGGAGAGACGAGCATAAAATTGGTCGTGCTCGGCCATACGGTCCAGCCGGCCGCCTGCAGGGATGCGGCGAACCGTTCACGGGTGCTCAGGATACGGCCCACCATCTCGTTCTTGTGAGCCTGATCGGTGACTGCCGCTTCGGCTACGAGCTGGGCGAACCCGTTGACGCTGAACGTCTCCCGGCCCTTCAGCATCGCGTCGATCAGACGTTTGTTGCCGGCCGCAAAGCCGACTCTCGCTCCGCTGAGCGAATACGCCTTGGAGAACGTCCGCAGCACGAGCAGGTGGTCGTACCGTTCGGTCAGACCGAGCACCGAAGTGCCGTCCGGAGCGAAATCGATGTACGCCTCGTCGATCACGACAAGCCCGTTATACGTTTGCAGCAGCTTCTCGATGCGATCCGCCGTGACACATACCCCGGTAGGAGCGTTAGGATTGGCCAAAATGACAGCCTGCGGAGCGGCGGCCGCCAGCGCGAGCGGCTCAATATGGAAGTTCGCGTCCGTCGGCACGGCGCGTACATGGACGCCTGCAATATCCGCCACATTGGCGTACAGGGCGAAGGTCGGGTCCGGTATGGCCACCGTATCGCCTTCACGGAGAAAGGTGCGGAACAGCAGCGTAATCAGCTCGCTCGACCCGTTGCCGCACAGAATGGACGATGCCGGAACGCCGTGCACGGCGGACAAAGCTTCCCGGAGTCGGTCGCAGCGGGCATCCGGGTATTCCTGCAGCATCTCCGGGCCAAGCGTCCGGATCGCCGCCTCCACTTTGGGCGAGAGCGGGTGACGGTTCTCGTTCTGGTTCAGCTTGAGCGCGCGGACGCCTTCCTCCGGGCGGCTTCCCGCCACATAAGGCTGCAGTTTTTCGATACGGGGATGAATCGGGATCATGGCTTGGTTTGCTCCTTTCGTTAACGGAATCGTTCGTGATACTATTACGATATGGCAATTCTGACATTTCGAAAATATCCAGATTATCAATATTCAAGATGACAGTTGAACGATTCCTTCAAGGGAAGAAAGGAGCGGGGCGCATCCGATGGAGCTTCTCCCTTTATTAGACCATACGTCTTCCGAATCTCTATACAGCCAGTTGTACCGCCATATCCGCCGCGAAATCGAAGCCGGTCGGCTGGCCGCCGGCTCGAAGCTGCCTTCCGTCCGCAAGCTCGCCTCCCATCTCGGTATAAGCCGCACGCCGGTGGAAGCTGCGTACCAGCAGCTGCTCGCCGAAGGTTATGCCGAGAGCCGTCCCCGCAGCGGCATAACGATCCAGCAGTCCGAGCCCGACCTCGAACGCCGAAGTCCGGCACCCCTCCTCCTCAGCACCGGTAACGACGGCGTTTCCGCCCGTTCCCTCTCCGGGACCGGCAGCTTCCCGTCCGTCCCGCTCAGGCAACCGGATATCGCGATCGATTTCGCCTATGGAGACGTGGACTTGAACCACTTCCCGTTTTCCTTGTGGAAAAGACTGCTCGGCAGCTGTTTTCTGCCCGAGCACCGGGACTTGTTCCGGTACGGCGATCCGCTCGGCGAGCCCGGCTTCCGCGAAGCGGTAGCCGACTACGCATACCGGGCGCGCGCCGTCGTCTGTCCGCCGGAACGCATCGTCGTAGGCGCAGGCACACACCATTCGGTCGAGCAAATATGCCGTTTGCTGCAAAATACGCCCTATTCGCCGGAAGCTACGCCATTCGCCGTAGAAGGCGCGATCAGCAACGGCATCGCCGCGATTGTTCGCTTGCACGGCTACCGGCTCGTGCCGCTTGCGCTCGAACCGGACGGCATCCGGATCGAGGACTTGTACGACTCCGGCGCCCGGCTCGTCTACACGACGCCGTCGCACCAGTTTCCGCACGGCATGGTCATGTCGGTCGGCAAGCGGCGGAGACTGCTGAACTGGGCGGCGGAGACGGGCGGCCTGATTGTCGAGGACGACTATGACGGGGAGTTCCGCTATGCGGGTCTGCCGATCCCGTCCCTTCAAGGACTGGATACGGCGAGCTCGGTCATCTACATGGGCACCTTCTCCCGCGCGCTGGCGCCCGCGTTCCGGCTCAGCTACACGGCGCTGCCGCCAGCGCTCGCCGACTTCGCGCGAGCCGCGCTTCATCCGTTCGACCGTCTGGCGTCCCCGCTGCACCAGAAAACGCTGGAGCTGTTCATGACGCAAGGCTACATGCAGCGGCATATCCGCAAAATGCGCAGCGTCTATCAGCGCAAGCTCGCCGCTCTTACCTCGGCGGTCAAGCATCGGCTGGAGCCGCATTTCCGCCTCATCGGCGGAAGCGCCGGACTGCACGTGCTGCTCGAAGCGGCAGACGGTCCGGACGAGGAACAGCTCATCCGGCTCGCCGGCGAAGCCGGAGTTCGCGTCTATCCGACCTCTGTGTATCGGATCGGAGACGATCCGGAGATACCGTCCTGCACCGTGCTGCTCGGCTTCGGAGGGCTCGGCGAATCACAGATCGAGGATGGAATCGGACAATTGGCCAACGCTTGGATTCCGGGACGATGACGGTGAACGAGAAACGAGGAACGAGCCCAGAATAAAAAAGACCGCGTCCTCCGAACGGCCAATCCGTTCCAGACGCGGTCTTCTATTTCCGATAATCGCTCCGATTCCAAGCGGCCGTTTCCATTACAGCCCCTCTTACGGCTCGGGCTCGCAGCTTGCATCGTCGCACTCCACCCGGTTGCGCCCTTGGTTTTTCGCCCGGTACAGCGCCTTGTCCGCCCGCTCGATCATATCCTCAAGCGTATTCGTTCCGTACGTGCGGTGCGGGCGCGTCTGCGATACACCGATGCTGACCGTAACGCCGATCTCCAGGTTTTCTTCGCGGTACGGGCTGCTCAGAAACCATTTCCGGATGCGCTCCCCCAGCTCCCGGCCGTGGCTCATATCGCAATTGGTAGCCAGCACGATAAACTCCTCCCCGCCGTAGCGGGCGACCACATCGGATTTGCGGACGCAAGCGACGAGCAGCGACGCGGCATGCTTGAGCACCCGGTCTCCCGTCAGATGACCGTATTTGTCGTTGATCTGCTTGAAGTAATCGACATCGACGATCAAAATGCACGAGGGCTTGCCGGCCCTGGCCGACGCTTCCTCGATCTTCGCCCCTTCGTTCATCAGAAACCGCCGGTTGTACACTTCTGTCAGATGATCGACGACCGCCGATTCCTTGAGCAGCTGGACCGTCGACTGGAGCTTGTCAGACATCATATTGAAATTCGCCGACAGCTCCTTCAGCTCGATCGGGGCGGTGCGGAACGAAGCCGGATCGATCCGGTATCCGTACTTCCCTTCCCGAATCCGGTTCGTGCCTTGAAGCAGAGCGCTGAGCAGATCGACGACCGGCTGGGTGATCAGCAGAGCGGCGGCATAGCTGGCCAGCAGAACCAAGCCGGAGATAAGGCCCATCACGACGAGCAGCTTCCAGTAAGGCATATAAATATCGACCGTCCGGGTCTCGCCGACGATCAGCCACCTTCCGTCCGAGGACCAGGCATAGGCGCCGAATACAGGCTCGCCGTTTACATTGTTGTACGCCTTGCTCGTCAGCTCGCCGGCGATCGCCCGCTTGTAAATCTCCGTATCGTACCGTCTGCCCTTCTCCGAAACTCCCGATCCGCCAGGCGAGTTCGTAATCCGATACCCGTGATGGTCGAGCAGAAACGTTTCGCCGCTTTCGCCGAACTGAAAGCTGTTGACGATGCCTTCCAGTGTCGTCAGCTTGACCGTGGCGACGATCGCTCCCGCGAACTCCTCGCTGTAGCTGCGGACCGGGGAGGAGAACGCAATGATCGATTGTCCTTTCACCCGGCCGGTCATCACTTCGGTTACGTACCGGTTCCCGCTGCGCGCAGCCGTAAAGTAATTCCGGTCGGATACGTCGAGCTCGAACCCTCCTCCGTTCGCCGAGTACATCTTCCCTGCAGCGTTGACAAAGTTGATCGAGTCGAACTCGGCATGCGACTGCCGGAACAATTCGATCTGCCTGCTCATCTCATCGAGCTGCAGCGACCGGCTCGCCGGCAAGGAAGCCAAATAGTCGACATCCGCGGCACGCTCCGCTTTCCAGTTATCGATGAAATGCCGCTGCACCTCGATCGCTTCCTTCAGCGCGGCATGGATCTCCCGTTCCTTGATGACTTTGACGGGGAGGGACATGAACAGCACGATCAGCAAACACATCGCGGCGATCAGCAGGCCCACCCACAACCGAAGACGCCCTTTTAACGTAGATATCCTCAAAATCCGTTTCAGGGTCTGCACCCGGTCATCCCCACCTATGCCCCAGCCGCCTCAATCGAGAACGATCTCTTTACCGGGGTTCCGCATATATTCGAACATCGATCGGATCTGCGATTCCGTATTCCGGTCGAGCGACAGCTCAGGCAGCTCGTCTTCGCCGAAATACGCCGTCTCCGACGTCTCCAGGCTGGGCTGCAGCCGTCCCCCGATCCGCTCGCACGCTATGAAAATCTTATAAACATAAAAAGGCTGCGGTGGATGCGGATGACACTTTTTGTCCAGCACGGCCAGCAGTCTGACCGCCCGCACTTCCAGCCCCGTCTCTTCGCGAATTTCCTTAACCACCGATTCCTTCGGCGTATACCCGACATCCGCCCAGCCGCCGGGCAGCGCCCATTTCCCGTCCGATCGCTCCTTCACCAGCAGCAGCTTCCCGTCCTCGAATACGACGCCGCGCACATCCACCTTCGGCGTCGGATATCCGCTCTCCGAAGCGAACAATTCCTTGACTACCGCATACGGCTGCCCGGTCTGCTCCATAATCATCTCGATGCTAAGCTCGCGAAGCTCCTCGTACCGCTCCAGATCGTACTCGTCCTTCGCATAGGTCAGCCCCGTCTGGGCGATCGCCTGAATGCGCTGAGCCCACTGCAGCCACCGGTGTTCGTTCTCGATCATAGGCTCCTCCTGGAGTGAATCGGCGTTAGTTCCGGACAACGGACTCCGCTTCACGCGACGGCATCGGCATCGTAAAATACTGAGGCCCCGATCCGTCCGCCGCGTATACGACAACAAGCAGCGTACTCCGGCTGCGGTCGATCGTCCCTTCCGCCTCGTAACGGGGTAGATCGAACGGAATCGTCTCCAGCACGGCGTGCTTGTACAGATCTTTCTCGCTCATCCCCAGAGCGGCGAATCCGGACGAAGCCTGCTCCGGACGTTCCGCCATTATGCGGAAATACGACGACTGCGCATTTTTGTCGTGAGCGAAGTCCCACCATATTTTGCGCGGCTTGTATCTGTGGTTCATGAAATAATCGAGCTTCATCAGACCGAGCACAACGTCCCGGTCCGGCGTCCCCCGCCGCTCCAGAAACGATTGCAGCCGCTCGAACAAATCTTCAAGCTGATGACCGATCTTCTGCCAGCCGCGCTCTTCCCAGTAGTCGCCGAACAGTTGGAAAAAGTCGAACGCCGAATCGAACTGCCGGTCGATCAAATACCGGACCGTGCGGTCGAGCCGGTGCGAATTCCAATATTTCTCCAGGACGTCCTCTACCCGCTTGATGCGCATCAGGTCGGAGAACGGCAGGATGCTGTTGCCGAGTATCTCATAAGGCGCCTGATCCATATACACGTAGCCGTACTTGTCGGCGTCATGGCGCAGACCGGTTCCCCGCAGCATTTTCAGAAATCCGAGCTGCAGCTCCTCCGGCCCAAGGGCAAATACGTCGTTAAACGTTTGGCGGAACGAGTCGTAATCTTCCTCCGGCAGCCCGGCGATCAGATCGAGATGCTGGTCGATCTTGCCGCTCTCCTTCACCTTCAGAACCGTCCGGGTCAGTTTGGAGAAATTTTGCCGGCGCTTCACCAGCTCGTTCGTCATATCGTTGGTCGACTGGACCCCGATCTCGAACCGGAAAATGCCCGGAGGCGCATGCTCGGCCAAAAAGTCGAGCACTTCCGGACGCATGATGTCGGCCGTAATCTCGAACTGGAACACGCAGCCGCGGTGGTTGTCGATCAGAAACTGGAAAATCTCCATCGCATAGTCGCGTTTAATATTAAAGGTGCGGTCGACGAACTTGATCAGCTTCGCCCCGGAATCGATCAGATGCAGCAGATCGGCCTTCGTCCGCTCCATATCGAAGTAACGGACTCCGACCTCGATGCTCGATAAGCAGAACTGGCAGCTGAACGGGCAGCCGCGGCTCGTCTCGAAATAAACGACGCGGTTCGGCAGCGCCGCCTCGTCTTCGGCGAAACGGTGCGGGGACGGAATATCGTCCAGCTTCAGCTTCGGCCGTCCCGGATTGACGCACACCTCGCCGCCCGCGTTCCGGTAAGCGACGCCGAATACAAAATGGTACTTGCGGTCGCCCGAAATCTCGCGCAGCAGATGGAGGAACGTCTCCTCCCCTTCGCCCATGACGATAAAATCGACCTCGGGAAGCTCGTTCATCCAATAGCCGGTATCGTAGGACACTTCCGGTCCGCCCAGCACAATTTTCAGCTCCGGCTTGATTTTCTTCATCATCCGCACGACCCGGATCGTTTCTTCGATATTCCAGATATAACAGGAGAAGCCCAGCACGTCCGGGTCCCGCCGGAACAGATCCGATACGATATTCATCGCCGGATCTTTAATCGTATATTCAGCCATCTCGATATCGAATTCATCCCGGCAAAACGCCTTCAAATATCGCAGGGCCAGGCAGGTATGAATGTATTTGGCGTTCAGACTGGAGACGACCACGTTCATTGGCTTCAAACCTTTCAGTCTTCTAATAGTAGGATCACACTCAATTCTACATCAAAAACGGATGAACACAAAATCGCTTTTTTGTGAAAAACTTGTTGGGGACGGATTTTGAAAATCCGAGACGAGCATGATATAGTGCAAGTACACCGGGTACACTCAAAAGCCCGGTGAATGATAGCGGAGGGCTTTGATGGGTGCCGTAGAAGCGTCAGCGTTTGCATTTGGTTCCCAGATTTCCACATTGAAATGATAGTTAAAAAAATCAGGGAACAACGGCAATCGCAGGCATCATCCGGGCTTGCAGCGGAATTCATTCACCGGCGTTTCAACATTTCTACATAACGATTCGAATTGGAAGGAGCGATTGCGATGCCAACGGATTTGGATCTGGAGAAATATGCGGAGCTGGCGGTACGCGTAGGCATTAACGTGCAGCAGGGACAGACGCTGGTCGTATCCGCGCCGCTGACTGCGGTGGAGCTGGTTCGCAAAATTACCCGCAAAGCGTACGAGGCAGGCGCCAAAAACGTGCACGTGGAGTGGAACGACGAGGAGATTACGAAAATCAAGTACGAGCTCGCGCCGGACGAAGCGCTCAGCGAATACCCGATGTTCCGGGCGAAAGGCTGGGAGGAGTTCGCGGCGAACGGGGCCGGCTTCCTGAGCATTTATTCCACCAATCCGGACCTGCTGAAGGACATCGATCCGAAACGGGTGGCGGCGGCTACGAAAGCGGCCGGAACGGCGCTTCAAGGCTGGCGCCACTATACGATGGCGCACAAGGTCGCCTGGTCGCTGATCTCGACTCCGACACCCGAGTGGGCCGCCAAAATGTTCCCCGGTCTGCCTGTGGACGAAGCGGTCGCCAAGCTGTGGGAGCTGATCCTGAAAGCGACCCGCGTCGATCTGGACGATCCGGTGCAGGAGTGGAAGGAGCACAACGCGCGCCTCTCCAAAACGGTGGACTATTTGAACAAAAAGCAGTACCGCCAGCTCGTCTATAAGGGAGAAGGCACCGATCTCACGGTGAATATGCCGGACAACCACGTCTGGCACGGCGGCTCGACCGACAACGAGAAGGGCGTCACGTTTAACCCGAATATGCCGACGGAAGAAGTATTTACGATGCCGCACAAGGACGGGGCGAACGGAACCGTACGCAGCACGAAGCCGCTGAATTACGGAGGCAATCTGATCGACAATTTCACGCTCCGGTTCGAGAACGGCAAGGTGGTCGACTTTACCGCCGAGAAAGGTTACGAGACGCTGAAGCTGCTGCTCGACACTGACGAAGGGGCGCGCATGCTGGGAGAACTGGCGCTTGTGCCGCATCGTTCGCCGATTTCCGATACGAACCTGATTTTCTACAATACGCTGTTCGACGAAAATGCTTCATGCCATTTCGCTCTCGGCCGCGCTTATCCGATCACGATCGAAGGCGGTTCGGAGATGAGCAAGGAGCAGTTGTCCGAACGCGGCGCCAATGACAGTCTCATTCATGTCGACTTCATGATGGGCTCGTCCAGCATGAATATCGACGGCATTACCGCAGACGGCCGGGCGGAACCGATTTTCCGCGACGGCAATTGGGCGATCGAGCTCGATTGATCGGCTGCGGTTCCGCGATCGATGCAAAAACCTCCGAATTCCTTGAGAGATCAAGGGTTCGGAGGTTTTTTGCACTTTCTTTCTACAGGACGTGCAGAGGCGTATCCGTCATGCTTCTCCGCCCTTCCTCGATTAAGTGGATTGCCCGCTCCACTTCGTTGTCTGTCGGCTCCGGGCATCCTTCCAATACATATTCCCGGCCTAGCTCCTGCCATTTGTATACGCCCATCCGGTGGTACGGCAGTACCTCCACCTTCTCCACCCCGCGCAGCTTCCCGATAAACCGTCCCAGCTCGCGAAGCTCTTCCATGGAGTCCGTCCATCCGGGGACGAGCACGCGGCGGACCCACATCGCTTTACCTTTGGCGGACAAATGCTCGGCGAAGCGCAGAATTTTGTCATTCGGCTGGCTCGTCAGCTCCTGATGGGCTTCCCGGTTCATCATCTTCAGATCGAGCAGGACGAGATCGGTGTGCCGCAGCAGCTCCTCCGCATGCGCCGGCTCGCAGAAGCCCGAGCTGTCGAGAGCGGTGTGCAGCCCCCACCGTTCCTTGACAGCGGCGAACAGCTTCGCGACAAAAGGCGCCTGCAGCGAAGGCTCGCCGCCCGATACGGTAATGCCGCCGCCGGAGAGACGGTAAAACTCCACATACGGCTCGATCTCGGCGAGGATGTCCTCGACCTCCACGCGGCGGCCCGCTTCGGTATCCCACGAGTCCGGATTATGGCAGTACCGGCAGCGCAGCGCACAGCCCTGCATGAACAAGACGAAGCGGATTCCCGGCCCGTCCACGGTGCCGAACGTCTCCAGCGAATGGATGCGGCCCGTCATACCTCACCGTGGAACGTGCGGCTGATGACGTCGAGCTGCTGCTCGCGGGTCAGCTTGATGAAGTTGACCGCGTAGCCGGATACGCGAATCGTCAGCTGCGGATAGTTCTCCGGGTGCTCCATCGCGTCAAGCAACTGCTCCCGGTTGAAGACGTTCACGTTCAGATGGTGGCCGCCGAGCGTCGCGTACCCGTCCAGCATCGACACGAGGTTTTGCACACGAGGCCCTTCTTCCCGGCCTAGCGCCTTCGGAACGATCGAGAACGTGTTCGAGATGCCGTCCAGGCTGCAGGCGTACGGCAGCTTCGCCACCGATGCGAGCGATGCGAGAGCGCCCTTGCGATCCCGGCCGTGCATCGGGTTCGCGCCCGGCGCAAACGGCTGACCGGCTTGACGTCCGTCCGGCGTCGTCCCTGTTTTCTTGCCGTAAACGACGTTCGAGGTGATCGTCAGGACCGACATCGTCGGCACTGCATTGCGGTACGGCTTATGCTTGTTCAGCTTGCTCATGAACGATTCGACCAGTTCGACCGCGATGCTGTCCACCCGTTCGTCGTTGTTGCCGTATTGCGGGTACTCGCCTTCAATCTCGAAATCGACGGCGATCCCTTTCTCGTTGCGGACCGGTTTCACTTTGGCGTAACGGATCGCGCTGAGCGAATCGGCCACAACCGACAAGCCGGCGATGCCGCAAGCCATCGTGCGGACGATGTCGCGGTCGTGCAGCGCCATTTCGAGGCGCTCATAGCAATATTTGTCGTGCATGTAATGAATGACGTTGAGCGTGTTCATATACAGCTTCGCCAGCCATTCCAGGACGGAGTCGTAAGCTTTCGCCACCTCATCGTAGTTGAGCACGTCCGAGTCGATCGGTTTCATCGCAGGACCGACCTGGATGCCGAGCACTTCGTCGACGCCTCCGTTGATGGCGTATAGCAGCGCTTTGGCCAAGTTCGCCCTTGCGCCGAAAAACTGCATTTGCTTGCCGATGCGCATCGCCGAGACGCAGCAGGCGATGCCATAATCGTCCCCGTAATACGGGCGCATCAGCTCGTCGTTTTCGTACTGGATCGAGCTCGTCTCGATCGATACTTTGGCGCAGTACGCCTTGAACTTATACGGCAAGTGCGGCGACCAGAGCACCGTCAAGTTTGGCTCCGGCGACGGTCCCAGATTGTAGAGCGTGTGCAGGAAGCGGAACGAGTTTTTCGTAACGCGCGGCTCGCCGCTTAGCGACATGCCGCCGATCGATTCGGTCACCCAGGTCGGGTCTCCGCTGAACAACTCGTTGTAATCCGGCGTGCGCAAAAATTTGACGATACGCAGCTTCATGACGAAATGATCGACGATCTCCTGGGCTTCCTGCTCAGTCAGCACGCCTTCCTTCAAATCCCGCTCGAAGTAGATGTCCAGGAAGCTCGACACGCGCCCAAGGCTCATCGCGGCGCCGTTCTGCTCTTTGATCGCCCCGAGGTAGGCGAAATACAGCCATTGTACGGCTTCGCGCGCCGACTGCGCAGGCAGGGAGATGTCGTAACCGTAGGCGGCAGCCATCCGTTTCAGCTCGTCCAGACTGCGGATTTGCTCCGACAGCTCTTCTCTCAAGCGGATAACGTCTTCGGACATCTGATCCACTTCGAGTCCGGCCAGCTCTTCTTTCTTGCCCGCGATCAGACGATCTACGCCGTACAGCGCAACCCGGCGGTAATCGCCGATAATCCGGCCGCGGCCATAAGCATCGGGCAGACCGGTGATTATCCCGGCTTTGCGCGCCGTCTTCATCTCGGAGGTGTAAGCGTCGAACACGCCTTGGTTATGCGTTTTGCGGATATCGGTAAACAACCGGATCATCTCTTCCGGCAGCTTGAACCCGTAAGCTTCGCAAGCATCGGCCACCATACGGATGCCGCCGAGCGGCTGGACGGAACGTTTGAACGGCTCGTCCGTTTGCACGCCGACGATTTTCTCTTTCTCTTTGTCCAGATAGCCCGGGCCGTGCGAGACGATCGTCGATACGGTATCGACGTCTACATCAAGCACTCCGCCCTTGGCCCGCTCCGCGCGGGTCAGCTCCATAATTTGCGCCCACAGCTCCGTCGTATGTCCGGTCGGACCGGCGAGGAACGATTCGTCTCCGAGATAGGGAGTCAGGTTCGTATCGATAAAGTTTTTCACGTCAATCCGCGTCTGCCAGTTCCCCGGCCGGAATTCCCGCCATGCTTCAACATTGTGTGTTTGTGCCGGTTTTGTGCCGATCATGCCAGATCCCTCCATTTCTCTATCTACCTTGAGTATAGGCGATAACCGGCCGCTTCCGGCGTGACATTTATCACACGATTGGGCCGATTAAGTTTCGAATTTGTGAAAAAAAGTACAATATTGCGAGAAACGGTTGCGTATGACAGGGGGTGGGGTGGTGAGCGAGCGTTGGGTGGGCGTGGTGAGCAGGCATTGGATAGGCGGGAGGTGAGGCTACTGGCGGGCGGTGAGCGCTCGTTGAGCGGGCGCCCCCAATCAGAGTCTTTGACAACCTCTATTTTCGGTGAAATCGAGAAAATGAAGGGAATAAAGGCGATTTGCACCCCTTATTTCCACCGACTGGCCGGGTCCGCATCCGTTTCCCCCATTTTAAGAGCCTCAAACCGCTCTTATTTCCCCCTCCAAGCGGGTTTCGGACAAAATAAAGGCTGCAAACCGCTCTTAACCGCTTCCTTCCCGGCTATAAGCAGGGCAGAAGGCCTCCCGGGTCGCTTTATTATCATTTTATCGCCTTAGCGCCCCCTCCGAAATCATTCAAAAGCCCGGACATTCGCCCGGGCTCCCTTATCCTTCATTATAAATAAACGACTTGTCGTTATTCTCATGCCACAGCGTTTCAAAGCTGCGGCTGCATCGTATCTTCCCCGACGAGCGGCATATGCAGCAGTTCTTCGGGTACGAGCTCTTCGGCGCGTACCGGTCCCGTGTTGCCCCGGCCGGGACGGGCAGCCGTCTCGAGCGAGCTTCTGCGCACTTCGGCCAGCACCTCCGGAAGCGGAGCGATCCGTTCCTGCACAGGCATTTGCGTTAGCACCAGCGTATAGCTTTCTTCCTGCTCTCGGACGGTTAACACAGGGCCGCCGGCCGCTTTTCCCGGCTCCAGCCATCTGTGCGCTTCCCGGATCATGAGACGCTCGACATCCGCTTTTTGTTTGATGTAAACGGCGGAATCCCCGTCGGTTTCGGCGATCAGCCGCTTTAACCGTTTACGTTCCTCCATCCATTTCGCCAAACGATACAAAATCATCAGTCGAACACTCCTTTCCCCTCTGAACTTATTGTAAGGCGGAAACATTAAGGGAGCATTAGCGGATCATTAGCGCAGCATTAACTTTATGTGTCAATCGTGTAACAAGGTGCGTCAGCTTTACATAACGTTACGTTTCATTCCGGCATTACCAGTTTGCCACGTTGCGGACTTTTTATGTATGCGTTTTCGTCCAAACCCCAAAAAACGGCTCTCCGAATCGCTTGACCGGCCAATCCGCCCGGCCTTGTGCGATCCGTGAGAACCGTTACTATCGCTTATCCTCTTCTAATATGACTATAAGTACGAGGCTCCGGACTTCCAGTCACGCCTTACTCCCACTTAAACGTAAAACTCGAGATCGTAAACGCCACCACAATCCAGCCGCCGAGCAGCGCCGCCTCCGGCCACAACGCCGCAAAATCCGCCCCGACGTTCATCACCTGGCGCATCGCCGTCGTCAGATGCGAGATCGGCAGCAGCTTCACCACATATTGCAGCAGCACAGGCATCTCTTTAATCGGAAAAAATACTCCGCCGAGAAACAGCATCGGAAACGAGACGAAGCCGGCGATCGGCCCGGCGCTTTCCGGCGTCTTGGCCAGAGAGGCGATAATGAAGCCGAGCGACATGAAGGTGAGCGTCCCGAGCACGACGAACAGAAACAGCAGCCACCACGCCCCGTTCACCTGCGTGCCGAAAAACGTCGAGCCGACGAACACGACGATAAACGCCTGCATGCCGTTCATCACGAGCCTTGCCGTTATCTGCGCGGCGATGAACGTCGACGCTTTAAGCGTCGTGCTCTGCATTCTCCGCAGAATGCCGCGCTCGCGCCACGAAGCGATTTGACCGGCTACTCCATTCAGGTTGGTAGACATAATCATCATAGCCAGAATGCCAGGGACGAGAAAATCGATATATTTCAAATTCAGCGACTGAACCGCGACCGATTCCACCGTTACGACCGGCGAATAGTTGGCAAGCTGCTTGCTCAGGCCGTCCACCACCTGCGACAAAACCGCCAGCGCCAACTGGGACGTCGTCATATTGGTCTCGTCGTAATACGCCTTGACCTTGGCCACCTCGGGCATCGGTTCGAACAGCGGATCGAGATACGCATTGGTGGAATGCTTCCCGAGCTGTTCCTCGTAACCGTCCGGGATGACTACGATAATATGCAGATCGCCCCGCTTCAGCTCTTCCATCGCTTGTTCCTTGTTGTATTCCTCTTTCAGTTCGATCACATGGCTTAATTGGCGGAGCGAACCGACTAGCGTACGCGAAGCGCTGCTGTGATCCTCATCGATGATCGCTCCGTTCAGCGATATGCCGCTGCCGTTGCCGAGAAAAGCTCCCAGCATGCCCATAAAAAAAACCGGGAATAACAGCGACCAGAAGAGCACCTGACGGTTTCGAATAAATAACCGGAGCTGAGCGAGCGTCAACTGCAAGTAAGCCTTCATTCCTCTCTCAGGCTCCTTCCCGTCATATGGATGAACACGTCTTCCAGCGTGGCTGTACGAGTGCGCAGGTCGGCGAATTCCAGTCCTCTTGCTCCCGCAACCGCGATCCAATCGGTCAAGGTCGACTGCAGCCGATCCGTGTACAGCACATAAACTTCTTTTTTCATATCCACCCCGGTAACCCCTTGCACGCTCTCCAGCAACGCCAGGACGGCACGGCGTTCCTCGTCCGGCAAGTCCGTTCTCTCCAGCTGGGGCAGCCGGAATTCGACGGCGCTCTCGGAATGCAGGCTGCGTACAAGCCGCTCCGGCGTATCGAGAGCGATCACCTTCCCTTTGTCCATCAGACAGATGCGGTCGCACAAAATATGCGCTTCATCCATGTAGTGGGTGGACAGCACGATCGTTTTGCCGCGGTTTTTCAGCTTCAGGATGATGTCCCATAACATGCGTCTCGCCTGCGGATCGAGTCCGGTAGTCGGTTCGTCGAGAAAGATCACTTCCGGATCGTTGACGAGCGCCAGAGCGATCGCAAGCCGCTGCCGCTGGCCGCCGGACAGATGCTTCACCCGGTCGTTTTTCTTCTCCTCCAGGATCATATCCTGAAGAAGCGGCTGTATCGGAACCGAGCTCGGATAAAAGCTCGCATACATGCGTACGATTTCTTTCACTTTCAACAAGTCAAACAGCGAGGTCGATTGCAACTGAACGCCGATCGCCTGCCTGACCTTTTTCAGCTCCTTTTGCGTATCGAAGCCGGCTACGATGGCCGTTCCCTCATCCGGTCGGCGCAAGCCTTCCATCATTTCCATCGTCGTCGTTTTGCCTGCGCCGTTCGGTCCGAGCAAGCCGAATATTTCGCCTCTGTGCACCTCGAAGCTTACATTGTCCACGGCGATAAACGAACCGTACCGCTTCACGAGCCCCTCGGCCCGAATGACCGGTTTCTTGCCGCCACCGAAGGCGGCCGCCGCGTTGACCGAATCGCTCATACACACCCTCCTCCAGCGAATGGCACTATTATACCATTGTTCCGGAGCGGCCGCATGCAAACCGCCGGGGAACGGGAGGGCGGATGCTTTTTTGCGCCGGATGCGATATAGTAGCAACAGGAACTGCACAGTCAAAGGAGAACGGAATGGACAAGAAGAAACGCACACCCGCCAAATTTACAGAGAGTAAGCAAGCTCCCGCTTCGAAACCGGGCCAAAAACAAGCAAGACGCACGGACGCCAAACTGGCATTCGCAAAACCAACCGCCGCTGCAGGAGCGGCCGGCAAACAGCCCAAAAGCGCATGGGGCAAACCGGCCCCGGCTGCACAATCCAACGGGAAGCAGCGCAAGCGTACGGATGCCAAAGCTTCCTGGGACAAGCAGCCCTCCACCGGCAGACCGGCCGGAAAGCCGCAGAAACGCGCAGCCGCCCAATCGGGATGGAGCAAGCACCCTCCTGCTGGCGACACGGCCGCGGGCGCCAAGCCGCACAAAAACGCAACGCCGGCCAAAGCCCCTTGGAGCAAACACCCGCCCGCTACCGAGCTTACGGTGCAGCAGCCGGACGAGCTGCTGGCCTTCCTGATTCAATCGTTAAGCGGTCACGGACGCAACGCGGTCAAGTCGATTCTCGCGCGCGGACAAGTGTCGGTGAACGGCAGAACGGTAACCCGTCACGATCAGCCCCTGCTTCCCGGTCACCAAGTCACCGTCAGTTGGGCGAAGATCGTCAAGGCGGACAAGCTGGTCGGCTTGTCCATCCTCCATGAGGATGACGATGTGATCGTCGTGCATAAGGATGCCGGACTTCTCTCCATCGCCTCCGAGCAGGAAAAGGAGATGACGGCTTACCGCCAGCTGTCCGATCACGTGCGCCGCGCCGATCCGCGCAGCCGGATCTTCATCGTGCACCGTCTGGACCGCGACACATCCGGCGTGATGATGTTCGCCAAGAGCGAACAAATCCAGCAGCAGCTGCAGAACACGTGGCAGGAATCCGTTCTGGAGCGTACGTACGTAGCTTTGGTGGAGGGCGAAGTGCGGGAAGAGCAAGGCACGATCCGGTCGTGGCTGAAGGAAAACAAAGCGATGCGCGTGTATTCCAGCCAGAAGCCGGACGACGGACAGCTCGCAGTGACCCGCTATAAGCTGATGAAGTCGAGCAAACTTTTCTCGCTGCTGGAGGTAGAGCTGGAGACCGGACGGAAAAACCAGATCCGCGTCCATATGCAGGACATCGGCCATCCCGTAGTCGGGGACAAAAAATACGGCGCTTCCTCCGGCTCGATCGGACGACTCGGCCTTCATGCCCACGTCCTCTCCTTCCGGCACCCCGTCACCGGTCAAACGATGCGCTTCGAAAGCAAGGTGCCCCCTGCTTTCTTGCGGGTATTTCGGGAGTAGTTCGCAACGATAAATGAAGAAACACATCTAAACGAAGCCTTGCCACGATGAAAAACACTGCGTAAGCGGAGGCTTTCCCTGGTAAAGAATGTTTCATTTACCGCTTTAACGCTTTAGTAAACTTAAACTTTCTGTAACGTTAAGAAAGAACCGTCCGTAAAAGCACCCGGACGGTTCTTTGACGTGCAAACCCATACGCCAGCGCGTGGAAGGGAATAGGGATCTTCCTTCGCTCCAGTCACTCGCCCTCAGGTAGTGTTGTCTTTTTGCGGAGTATCGCTAACGAACCCAGCAACCGTTATCAGAGCCGGATGCGAGCGTTTGAATTTGTAACGAACTCTCGTATCGTTATTTCCGCAAATCGGATCGTTTTTTCCCACTTTCGGTTCGATAACGATCCCCCGATTTGTTACGTCTGGAATAACGTCGTTTTGCAGCGATAAGCACAATACGATTCGTTAGTCTTCGGACCTGAGTATCGTTCTCTAACGCCGAGGAAGGAAACCCCTTCATTCACTTTAGCACGGTAAAGATCATAAACTTCTTGGCAGAGAACAAAAACTGTAACGGACACAGCGGTCGTTATTGCGGTGAATTTCGATCCATTTGAGTTTTAACGGACATGGATGCAACTATTTGGTGAGAAATGTTACTTTTAGAAGTGGTTCGGAGTACATAAGCGCTGTGGTGACCAAATCCTTATATTTCTGCTTCCTCTCGTTACCATGACAGCAAGGCATGTCGTCCTCTTCCTTCAAAAAGCCGCCCTTTCGCTTCATAATTCCTATTCGTCCCCCTGGCCATCCTCATACTCGATAACAAACGTGGCGGCTGCCTCGTTACTATCCCGGTATCCGATCCGTATCGCCTTGGCCGTAATCCGGGTAGTACCGGTGCTTATCCCGATCGGTCCGGTGTACAGCTTCCAACGGGGATCTTCATTGATCGAATAGGCTATGGAAGCCCCTTGCGTGGCCGAATGAAGCATGATCGCGGTCGGCTCGTCAAAGAATCCGTTAGTTACGGCCTCCTTGCCCGGCATCCGGTTGTTGATCGGAATCATAAGCGGTTTGGCGGTTTGCGGCTGTACCCCATCCGGCCACATGCGGGAAACCATCTGCTCTTCGGGAATATCCCCCCAGCTGTCGTACTGGCCGCACCAATCGTCCAGCAGCTTTCGCAGCCGCTCCAATGGTTCGCGGCAAGCCGGATCGCCGGCCAAATTGCGCAGTTCGTAGGGATCGTTCATACAATCGTACAATTCTTCCGGAGGACGCCGGCTTTGCATAAGCAGTTGTTGATCTCCTGTCAACTCCCCGGCCAGATTCAGCCTCCAAAGCTCCTGCCACATCGGGTGATCGTGGCTGAAAGGAATCCACTGAAGATAAGGCTGCAGCGGATAATCGTTGCGAATGTACTTGAACCTCTTATCGCGGACTGCCCGTACCTTATCGTAAGCTTCGTCGTAACGATCGCGGGTGGCAAAGACGCAGTCTCTCGGCTCGGCCTGTTCCCCCATGAACGGCCGTCCTTGCATATATCTCGGGACGGACAGCCCTGCCAGCGAAAGCGCCGTCGGCCCCAGGTCGATCAAGCTGACCATTTGCTCGCTGATTTGTCCCCGATTTACATGGCCGGGCCATCGTACGATGAGCGGAACGCGAATACCCGCATCGTACGTCCAGCGTTTGGCTCGCGGCAATCCTTCGCCGTGATCGCTCCACAACATGACGACAGTATGGTCCGTCAAGCCGTCCTCGTCAAGCTGCCGAAGGAGACGGCCGACGTACTCATCCGCATTCGCCACAAGGTCATAATGTTTGGCGAGAGCCAGGCGCGATTTAGGCGTGTCGGGAATATACGGGGGAACGATAACCCGGTCCGGATCGGTAAGGAGCGGCTTTTCGCCATGGATTTTGCGAATCGCTTCCTTTATTTCTTCTCTCCAGATGCCGCTTTCGTGGGTAAACATATAGTTGAATACGGCGAAGAAAGGCTGTCCGGATTCCCGTTTCCGCCAATGCGCCTCCATTCCGTTTTCGTCCCACGCCGTTAGCGGAGCCTCGAACTGGTAATCCGTCTTCCAGTTATTCGTGCAATAATAGCCGTTCGCGCGCATCATTTCGGGAATCGTCTTGACATAGGCGGGTGGAACCGCAGAATAAGGTGTTGGCAGCTCCGGCGTCAACGGGTTCGTATGCGCGGTACGCATATGATGGGTACCGATCGAAGTCGGGTACATCCCCGTAATGACCGACGACCGGCTGGGAGCGCATACGCCCGCTACGGCAAACGCATTCCGGTACAGCACGCCTTCTCCGGCCAGCTTGTCGATATGAGGCGTACGTGCCAAAGCATCCCCATAGCAGCCCATTCTGGGGCTCGTATCCTCGAGGGTAATCCATAAAATATTCGGTCTTTCCGCCGAATGACTCATAACGAGACACCTCCTTTCTCTTCCAATATCGTCAGCAATTCTTCGATATGACCGATATGATAATCCGCCATCTCGTATAAATCGGCGTCTCCGACGGCAGCGACCCACATGCCGCCTCGGAACGCCGCTTCGATTCCGGCAGCCGAATCCTCTATGACCAGGCAGCGATCCGGGCGCGCCTCCAATTTGCTTGCCGCCAGCAGGAATACTTCAGGATCCGGCTTGCTGCTGCGAATTTCGCTGCCATCCGCTACGGCGTCGAATTTATCCGAAAGCCCGAGCCGTTCTAAAATGTATCTGGCGTTTTGACTCGCGGAGCCAATCGCCAGCTTCATACGTTTTTCACGCAACGAATCCAAAATCTTTACGACTCCGAGAGGCAGGTCTGCGGCAGATAAAGAATGCAGCATCTCTTTGTAGTACCCATTCTTGCGCTCGGCCACTTGCATCTTCTCTTCAGTGGAATACGAACGAGCCGTTTTCTCCACAAGGATATTCACGCAATCTACCCGGCTTACGCCCCGCAGCCTTTTGTTTATCGTCTCGTCGAACGGGATACCCTCCTCGCAGCATATCCGCTCCCAGGACAAATAATGGTAACGGTCGGTGTGCACGAGCACACCGTCCAAATCGAAAATAACCGCTTCTATGTTCATATCATCGTTCCCTCCGCCCGAACGTCCTACAGCTTCGCTTCCCAGCAGCCGCAATACGGATCGACCGGGCTTATCCCGTTGAACTCCGATCTTCCGAGCAGCTTGTCGATAACAGCGTCAACGATCGTTTCATTGCCCGAATAAGCGTTAATATACGTTTGTACCCGCGGAACATCCAGCAAATGATAAGGGCTTGCAACGGAAACGAACACGGTCGGAAGTTCCTGGACAAACCAAGGGACATCTGCGGCAAGAAGCGGTTCCCAGTCAATGCGCACCGTAGTCCGGTTGCTAGCTGTTTCAATATTGGCTACGTATAGCGCCAAATCGTATTGTTCGCGCAGTTCCTCTACCCCGCCGAACATCGCTGTAAAGTCTACATTTTTATTGTCGAAAACAGTGACGTCGAACCCTTCCGCTTTTAACCGGGCAACCAGGTAGGGAGAAATCGGCGAACTTCGGTGTCCGCCGCCGTCTCCAAGCACGTACAGCAGCATACGCTTGTGCGAATCGACAGCGATCGGGAGCAATTGCTGCGTGTCTTTAACTAGCGTAACCGCCTGATCCGCACATTCCTTCGCCCATCGTTTGTGTTCTTCGCATTGCAGGATCGCCAGCTGTTCCGAACCCGGAACAAGCGTGTCTTCAACCTTCCGTTTATGCAAGCCGAGAGAAGCTTTGAGCGCCAAAATTCGCGTTACCGCTTCGTTCACTCTTTCCATCGACAGAATGCCGCTTTCAAGTCCCTTCATCATGTAATGGAAATCTTCCCGAATGTTCTTGTTGAACAGGAACATGTCGCATCCAGCGGCTATCGTTCGAGGTACCGCAATCTCCCGTTTCTCCGCCATCGTAAAGCCGGCCATCGGCGTCGCATCCGTGACCACGAGGCCATTAAAGCCAAGCTGCTTTCGAAGAAGCGTTCCGATCAGCTCAGGTGCGAGCGTGGCAGGCATCAACTCTTCGTCGGCGATGCCGGGAACGAGCTTTCGCGAATAGGCAGGAAGCATAATATGGCCGACCATGACAGTCTCCGCTCCCGCTTCGATTAGCTCCCGGTATACCATGCCGAACGTTTCGTCCCATTCTTCCACAGACAGCGAATTGACCGTTGTGAGCAAATGCTGGTCACGTTCGTCCACACCGTCGCCCGGAAAGTGCTTGACAGTTGCGGCCAGCCCGCTTTCTTGCATGCCGGCGGTGTACGCTTTGGCCATCCTTGCGACTCTCGCCGGTTCGGAACCGAACGTTCGAACATTCGTGATCGGATTGCGGAAATTGAGATCGATGTCGACAACCGGCGCAAACGACCAGTTGCAGCCGACAGCCCCTCCTTCTCTGCCGGCGACAAGACCCAATCTGTACGCCATCTCTTCCTTGTCCGTCGCCGCCACTTGCAGCTGCTTGCCGTAATAGGTGCCGTCAGGAGTAATTCCGTTGCCTCCGGACTCGAGATTTGCGGCAAGGAGCAGCGGCACCTTGGATTGATCCTGCAGAAAACGGTGAACCTCCTGTATGTGATCCGCCGGACCCGGCCGGAACAATATCCCTCCCGGCTTTACAGTCTCGACTAGCGTTTTCAGTCGATCCCGGTCATCCGTCATTCCGATCGGACAAAACAACTGCCCGACTTTTTCCCTTATATCCATCGCAGCCAGCGTTCCAAGGACCCACTCGATATCCTCATCCTGCAAATAAAAAGGTTTCGCTGCCAAATTTACCATGATGATTCCCCCTTATTCCAGGCACATGCATTGCAAAGCTTCCCGCTTCTGCTTCGTAAAGCCGAATTCCTCGGCAAAATAAGTGTCGGTATTGCCGTAAGTTTTCTTGATCGTTCTGAATACGGCATCCATAAACTCTTCTTTCACTCCGAGCATCAGCTGGACATTTTGCAATTCCGTTTCATTCAGATAGTCGGCAAGCTTGCCAAGCATGTTCCCGTTAAATGTTTTCATCGTCTCGTTGGACAGAAGATAATCTTCCATAACCGTTTGTTCCGGCACGCCGAGCGCCAGCAATATCAAGGAGGCTCCGACTCCCGTACGGTCTTTTCCTGCCGTGCAATGATGCAGAAGCCCCAGGTTGTCCGAATCCTGGATCATTTCCATCAATCGTTGATACGACGGATTGCCGATCGGAAGCCTTGTGTACAATTCCATCATCATCGTATCTGCACGAAATTGTTTGAAATAGCCGCTTTTGACCAAATCAACGATAAAATGATCGCCATGGCCGGCGCTATCCGCGTTCCCGGGCATGTTGATTTGCGGCGCCTGATCCGATTTCATGGCCGCTATTCGAATATTTTGGACGCCAGCCAGCAGCGGGTCGGGCTTCTTGAGCGCTTCGTAGTCATCCCGGTAATCGATAATCGTTTTGATATTCAAAGATCGGAAGGTCGACAAATCATGCTCCGTCAAACCTGTCAGCTCATCGGACCGGTAGAAAAGACCCGATCTGACTTTTCGTCCATCGGCAGTTCGATAGCCTCCCATATCGCGGAAATTATGTGTTCCTTCGAACGGAATCACTCGCTGCATACTTAACACCTCATTTGATTTTTGAGAAAAATAATACCGGGGATTCGGCTTGGGCAACTGTCAGCCTTCAACCAATCTCCGGCTTAACCAATCGCAATCTTGTCAATTGCAGTCTACCCTGGCCGTTATTTCTGCGTTTTCGCCCACTCGTCAAGCTGCTTCTGCTTCTCGCTTACGATTTTATCGCTGCCTGCAGCCTTCAATTTGGCAATAAACTTCGGCAAATGTTCTGCAGGATCGAGCGTGCCGGTTTCCAAGCCTGAAACAAATTCGGTCAATACGTTATTGACTGCAGCCAGTTCCGTTTTTATAGGATTCACGTCGAATATAAAGCCCAGCGCTTTCGATTTTTGGGCGCCCTTATTAAACTCATCCATGGTCTTCCAGCTATTCGGATCTTGATCCGCCCACGTATAGGACAAAAATTGATTTCCAAACATATAGGGCGTACCGAAGTTATAGCCGATATTCGCGATATCGACGCCCGCCGGGTAATCGATAACATTTTCCGACTTTTTCACGTAATGCTTTCCTTCGATTCCCCAAGCGAACAAGTTGTACAGCTGTTTGTCCGAGTAGAGCAGGTCGAGAACCATCATCGCGCGATCCGGGTCCTTCGAATTTCTCGGAATCGACCACATAATACTCGTGATCGAATCCGTGGTCGCATATGCCGGCGTCAGACGGACCACCGCCATCTCTTTGCCGCTTTTTCTGGATGCTTCCACATCGGTGCCGGGCTTCAAATTCGAAAAATAGGCAAACGCCTTGCCGGCCTTGACGAGCTCCCTGCCGTCTTGTTTGCTAGTAGATGCGTCCTTCAGCAAATAGCCGGCCTGATACCATTTTCTTACTGTATTCAACTGGTCCGCATATCGCGACGTCTCATACCAGTTGACCACCTTCATGTTGTTGTCGTAGTCCGGCAATACGCCCACGCCGCCGCTCAGACCGTCGTAGCGAACATAGCCCGCGTAGAACGGACCGGATGCGGGATGTTTGGCGACAAGCGGCACCATATCCGGTTCCTTTTCTTTGATGACTTGAAAGACGGCATCCAAATCGTTGATCGTTTTGATTTTGCTTATATCGATATTGTATTTGTCGGCCAGATCTTTGCGCAGCAATATCCCGTAATCGGATGCCATGTCTTTGACGGCAGGTATACCATAACTCTTGCCATTGATTTTGGCGGCCGAGAGCTGATAAGGCTCCAATGCTTTTTTAATGCCGGCTCCGTATTTCTCAACGAGCTCGTCCAACGGATACAGCTGCCCTTTCGCCACTTGCGTGCCGTAATTGAACCCGGTAGACGTAAACATCAGATCGAGCTTCTCGTTGCCTGCGAGCATCAGGTTCGTCTGCTGCTGCCATGCGCTGATGCTAATTGGAGTCAATTTGACGGTCGTGTTGATTTTCTCCTTCAAAATTTTGTTCATCTCGTCCTGAACAGCTTGCAGGTCCTTCTGGTCGCTTCCGTAGAAGGCCATCGTCACCTCGTAAGGCGCCAGCTCCTTGCCGCTCTTTGTGAAGGACAAAGCTGATCCGGAAACTCCCTCTTCTTTTTTAGTACCGCAGCCTGCAATCAGCATGCCCGACGCAAGAACGACCGATAGCCCCGACCTCATCCAATTTCTTTTCCTGATCATGCTTAGAGCCCTCCCATAATCTTGTTGTTTTATGCGAACCAGCAGAATACTGGATACAGCCTTACCCTTTGACCGCTCCGATCGTAAGACCTTTTACGAAATACTTTTGAAAGAAAGGATATGCGACCAGAATCGGGACGATCCCAATTACAGCCATCGCCATCCGCACTGTCTCGGTGGGAATATTGGCGATCGGATCACTCTGGTTCCCCGCGAAGTTGCTGCTTGTCAAAAATTGAATGTCCAGCAATATCCGGTTTAACAAGTTCTGCAAGCTGAAAAGCTTGCTGTCCGTTATATAAATCATCCCGTTAAACCAATCGTTCCAATAATGGATCGTTTGGAATAAACCGACAGTCGCAAGAATCGGAAGCGAGAGCGGCAGCACGATCCGGACGAACGTTCCGAATTGTCCGGCTCCGTCGATCTGGGCCGATTCGATAACGGGAGCCGGAATCGAGGTCGCAAAAAACGTTCGCATCAGCATGACATAAAAGGCGTTTGTTAATAGTCCGGGTACGATTAGCGCAAGCAGCGTGTTTTTCAAATCGAATAACTGGGTGTACACCAAATAGGTGGGCACGAGTCCGCCATTAACGAGCATGGTGAAGAAGACGAAAAACGACCAGAACTTTTGCATGGGCATATCCTTGCGTGATAACGGGTACGCAAGCATCGAGGTGATGATCAGGCTGATAACCGTCCCGATGACGGTAATCAGGATTGTTATTCCGTAGGCTCGAAAGATTCGTTCAGCGTCGTGCCACAAATACCGATACGCCGACAAGCTGTATGCTTCCGGAAAAAAGGTATAACCATCACGAACGATCGACTGCTCGTCCGTAACCGAAGAAATAAACAGCAAGACAAACGGCAAGATGCACGTGATTGCGATGGCGAGCAGGATGAGATGAACAAACCATTGCCATATCGAATTTTTCGTTTTCAAGTACGATCTCTCCCTTAAAATAAAGCGTTGTCCTTGTTCTTTTTCCGGACGATACAATTGGACAGCAAAACCAGCACAAAGCCTACGAACGATTGATACAATCCGGCCGCCGAAGACATGCCGACATCGCCAAGCGTCATGAGGGCGCGGTAGACATACGTATCGATAACGTTCGTCGTCGATTGAAGCGCACCCGCATTCAGCGGCACCTGATAGAACAGGCCGAAGTCGGAGTAGAAGATGCGTCCGATCTGGAGCAGCGTCATAACCGTGATGACCGGAGTGATGAGCGGAATCGTAATGCTCTTGATCTGCTGCCACTTGCTTGCTCCGTCAATCGTTGCCGCCTCGTAGTATTCGGGGTCGATCCCGATAATCGCGGCCAAATAAATGACACATAAATAGCCGGCGCTTTTCCAGATGTGGACGAGAGTCAAAATGTACGGCCAATATTTCGCTTCGCTGTACCATGAAATATCCGGCAATCCAAGCAGCGGCAAGATTGTCTTGTTGACGAAGCCCGTTTCCAGGCTGAGCATCGCAAAAACCAGGTAGCCTACGATGACCATAGAAATTAAGTAGGGAAGCAAAAGAACGCTTTGATAAAAACGGGTTAAAACCTTTTTCTTCACCTCATTGAGGAGAATGGCCACGCCAAGCGCGATAACCAAGTTAAGGAGAATGAAGACAACATTATACAGGATGGTATTTCTGGTGATGATAAGAGCGTCCGCCGTCTTGAACAAGTACTCGAAATTTTGAAACCCTACCCAATCGCTGCCGAAAATCCCTTTTGAGTAGTTGTAATCTTTAAATGCAATCACTACGCCGAACATCGGCAAATAATTATTGATCAAGATATAGACGATACCCGGCAGCATCATAAGGAAAAGCGCGATATATTTCCTCGGCTTGCCTCTCCTCTTCCCCGCTGTTAACAATTTCATGCGACGTGTCCTTCCCAATATTTTTGATGTTTAAATCATTAAGTCACACACCCAAAGTTTACCTACAATTAATTAGTGTTTACCACGAGTAAACACCTTGATTATAGAATTGTTTTGTTTGCACATTATCAAATAGACGTAAAGAAATTGTGAATAAAAAACGGAACAAAAAAGATGCTCTCCAATTGAGAAGAGCATCCCGTCTATTGTTGTCCTTGCGGTTTCAAATAAGTTAAGACCATGTCCATCATGTGCTGTAGAATGAAAGCAGGCTCCACTCCCTGGTCCAAATGCAGCAGCTTCCCTCTTACAGTCATACGCTGCAAGGTTGCGATTACAACATTGCTTAAGGTAAACGTCAAAACGTTGATATCGATATCGCTGCGGATCGATCCATCCGTTATCCCTTCATCGAGGAGCGCGTAAAATGGATGGGTATCGCCTCTCAAGAAAGATATATATCGGTTTTCGAGCTCCGCATTCACATAACTTTCCCGATAAAAAGCATCAAACATGGCGATAAATCGAACATAGCTCGCATGTTGTTCCGAAGCGCTGATCATATGCTCCAGCAATTGCCGGAACTTTTCATATCCGCTCGCTCCCTCGGGATAATGAAGGGTGACAACCCGCCAGAATGCGCTTAATACGTTGATTTGCACCTCGAAAATAATTTCATCCAAGGAGCGGAAATATTTATACAATGTCACTTTGCTAATGCCGCAAAAGTCGACAACATCCTTGAGCGTTACCGAGGACAAGCCCCGTTCCAAAAACAGCTGCTGCGCTCCTTGAATGATATCTTCACGCCGCTTGTTTCTATGCTGCTCCAATTGTTCCCTCCATTTGGGGTCCACGAAAATCGTCCCTCCTGAAACACTGAGTATTTCGTCATTTTAGCATACTCGGGAATCATGGACCAAGCCGCGTCCCATGAAAAGAAACTAAATATTTTGTAAATTTCATAGCGGCGCTTTTCCTTCGCGTTTCTAAAACTTGCGTTTTTGATAAGGAAGACCCTCACCTTGCTCGCAATAGGATTTGAGACTATAAAGGAATATGGCCCAATTGTAATTGCAAGAGCGATAAAAGGGCGTCACTTCTTTCCAGTTCATATGACGCAGAGTAACAAAGGACTTCCCGTTTTTCTCTTCGATGTCAAAAGAGATAACCGTATCGATCCATTCCGGGTCCGAATCCTTACACCGCCAAACGATTCGATTATTCGGGATCAGTTCCTCGATCCTCATCTTGTCCGCGTCATGGCCGCCGAATCGAAATTCATTCATGGAGCCAACCTGCTTACGGACAATGAGCTCATTCGTCCAAACTTCCGACAACCCCTCAGCGGTGGTTAAGGTTTCATATACCTTCGCTGCCGGAACATTCACGGTTTGCAAATGCTCGATATTCGCCATACATTGCTCCTTTCGGCACCTCGAATACGACTGCTTGTATTGGTTTTTACTCCTAAAAGTTTATGTCCGGTGCTCATGATAACATAGGATCAGTATACAGGTTTCTTATGGATTGCTAAGTCGATTTGGACTCCTCTTAGTAATCATTCTGTGGTATACTGCAAGATATAGGAACGTACATTCCCATTTCATATAAAATACGAGAAAGGATCGTGTAGGTGCATGGCCGAGCTGTTGAAAGAGATTTATAATGAAGCGTTTTTCGGGCAGTTGACGGATAAGCTGAGGGCAGAGTATCCGGCCTTTCCGGAGCGGACGTTTCTGGAGCTCGTATACGCGGGTGACTGGGAGTCGCTTGCGCTCAAGCAGCGGATGAGGCGCATCTCCGAATCGCTGCGCACGGCGCTTCCGCCCGATTACCGGGAAGCGCTGGACATTTTGAAGCGCGCCGCCGTCGACAGCCGGGGACTCCCGTACATGCTGTACCCGGACTTCGTGGAAGTGTACGGGCTTGAGGACCCCGAAGCCTCGATCGAAGCGCTTGCCTGGTTCACCCGGTATTCCAGCTCGGAATTCGCCGTCCGGCCGTTTATCGTCCGCTATCCCTCTCTTATGCTGGAACGGTTGAAGCAGTGGGCGGCTGCCCCGGACGAGCACGTCCGCCGGCTGGCAAGCGAAGGAAGCCGGCCGCGCCTGCCTTGGGCGATGGCGCTGAGCGAGTTCAAGCGGGACCCCCGCCCCGTACTGGCGCTGCTGGAGCTGCTGAAGGAAGACGAGTCGGAGTATGTGCGCAGAAGCGTGGCGAATAACTTGAACGACATCGCCAAGGATCATCCTGCGCTCGTGCTGGAGACCGCCCGCAGCTGGTACGGCCGGCATCCTCACACCGACTGGATCGTCCGGCACGGCTGCAGAGGGCTGCTCAAGCGGTGCGACCCGGAGGCGCTTCGCTTCTTCGGATTCGTTCCGGCGGAGGCGATCGAGGTTCGCGGCTTGGCGGTCGCTCCGGATCTGGTCCGGATCGGCGGCTCCGCGTCAATGGGCTTTACGCTCGTGAATCACGGAGAAGAGCCCGCGCGGCTTCGCATCGAATACGGCATCGATTTCGTCAAGGCCAACGGCCGCAGCTCCCGCAAGCTGTTCAAGCTGTCGGAGAAAACGTACGCTCCCGGAGCGTGCGCGGTCGCCTTTACTCACCGCTTCGCACAGTTGACGACACGCAAGCATTACCCGGGCGAACACTGTCTTGCCGTCATCGTTTAACGGAATTGAAAAAGCTCTTGTGCCGTTTTACCTGCACGAAGAGCTTTGATCGTTGCTTTTTTACCGATTGCTGCGACCCGTTTCGGACTGTCCCGGCGCGGCCTCAGCCTTTGGAGGCGATCACGGCCGGAAGCTCGTTCAGCCGCTCGATCGCATACTGAGGCGCGAACGGGCCCTGAACCGGCAGCCGGCCGCGGTTGTAGAAGCAGAAGTCGATCCCGGCATTGCCCGCCCCCACCCCGTCGATCTCCAGCGAATCCCCGATGTACAGCACTTCCGTCCGGTCCAGCCCGAGCTCCCCAAGCGCAATCTCGAATATACTCCGGTCCGGCTTCAGAAAACCCACCTCGTCGGAGATGATAAAGGCGTCAAACAGATGGGCGATGTTCCCGCTCGCCGTCCGTTTGCGCTGGGCTTCGCCGATGCCGTTGGAGATGACGGCCAGCTTCCGGCTGCCGTGCAGCTCCGTCAACAGCTCCTGGGCCCCGTCCTCGAAATGGCATAACTCGCAGAAGTGCTCCCAGTAGGTGCGTGCGAGCGGAACCGAGTGAACCGCGTCCCACTCCAGCCGCTGCAACGTATCGCGGAACGAATATTCGAGCACCTGATGAATCGTCAGCTTGCGTTCGATCCTCTCGCTCCAGTACACCCAATTGATCGGGGCGAAAGCTTCCCAGAACAACTCCCAAGTAAACCGCTCCCACTGCTCGAGCCCATGCTTCCGGCCGGTCAGGCGCATCGAATCCGATTCACACAGGTCGTAATTCAACAACGTATTGTCCAGATCAAAAATGACCGCTTTATACAATCATACTCCTCCGTTTCACACCTGATGATTTTCGCCGGCTGCTCCACCCGGTCCGGGCCAATGCATACAAATCAAGGAAAACCGCTTTTACCGTCACAGCCGTTCCTCTCCTTCCCAGGCAATGGGATGTTATCGTTCCTCCGGACCTACAGCCTCTTCTCCAGGCAAATCCGGTACTCCTCGAAGCCGTACTTCCGGTGCAGCGAGCGGGAAGCCGCGTTCTCCGTCCCCGTCTCCGAGCGAAGCAGATTCGCTCCGCTTCGTCTGACGCTGTCCTCCACATAGGCCAGCAGCCGCATGCCGTACCCCTCTCTCCGATAATCCGGGGCGATATAGAAATCGCGAATCTCGGCAATCGTCAGCGCATAGTCCGGCACATCGGCGAACGTCGACCAGACGTATCCGATCAGCCGCCCGTCGTCGTCCTCCGCCAACTCCGCGATCGTCCGGGGATCGTCCAGCGTTTCCAGCATTGCGGAATAAAACTGCTCCGGCTGCGACGTGGACATCCATTTCGCCTTGTACTCCTCATACGGCAGTTCTCTCGCCCACGACGTGTCACAGGCGTAGTTCACTTCGCAGTGAAGCGCCAGCAGCAGCTTTTTATCGTGTTCCTTGTCGATTGGACGCATGTTCAATGCGCGCTCACCCTTTCAGCCGATTGTTCCCATGTACTACTTTCCAGACGCCTTCGCGAAACTCCTCCTTCCTCATCCGGCAAAAAATTCTATAACGAACTCATGCGTCACCTAATGGACAAACACGGCGAAGTACCAGCCGCATGTTCTACACCGCCGCACCTATGGTACAATCAGGATAAAAAACCGGACATGCTGCGTAAAAGCAGGGGAGGCAACAATCGTGACGGAATGCGAAGTGTTGGCTGCGGGGTATTCGTATCATACGAAGCCGTTTCATATTGCGACGACACGGGGACTGCGCAACTATTTGATCCGATTCCAGGTCGAAGGCAGCTGCCGCATCCTCGTAGACGGCGAAGTTCGCCTGATCGTCCCGGGAGATCTGCTGCTGTACAAGCCGAAGGACGCCTACGATCTTCGGATTGAAGCCGAACATCAGCCTGGCGGGGAACGGGAAGTGTCGAGTGGGGACTACTACTTTTTCTGCCGCGGGCCGTGGCTCGAGGAATGGTGGAGCCGCACGGTCAAATCCAGACATATGAAGCTGCCGCTTAGCAAGGAAGTGCTCCATCTGTGCAGGCAAACGATACTGGAGCATCGGCGCAGCAAAGATCCGGCCAAGGAAATGACCGAATACTACATGCGTCTGCTCTGCCTGACAATCGAACGGGCCAGCCGGGAACAACGGTCCCCCGAGGAAAAGGGCCGGTCGTTTCTCGCCTACGAGATGAAGCGGTATATCGAAGAGAACGCCCTCTCCCCGCTTAAAATCGAAGACGTCGCGCAACATGTGGATTTGAGCGTATCCCGGGCCGTCCATTTGTTCAAATCGGTGTTCGATCAGACGATTATGCAATACGTCCAGCAGATTCGTCTGTCGGTGGCGCGCGAGCGAATCTTATTCAGCAAAATGTCGCTGGAGCAAATCGCCGAGACGTCCGGCTTTAACAGCTACACGTATTTCTATCGCGTGTTCCGGGCCCGTTACGGCATGAGCCCAAAGGAATACCGGGCCGGCGACATGAACTGGATCGACTGACGGTACACGACAAAAACAAGCGCTCCCCCGAACCCAATCGGAGAAGCGCCTTCGATGATTATACCCACCACATTTGTCCGAGCGGCTCGCGCAGCAGCACCTGCTGCAAGTTCGTCACCGCTTTGGTGAAGCCTTCGTCGACCGACATCAGGCCGTCTTCGTGTTCGATGCTGACGACATAGTCGTAGCCGACCAGACGAAGAGCGCTCAGAATGTCCGCCCAGGTTTTCAGATCGTGACCGAAGCCGACCGTACGGAACTGCCATGCCCGGTCGAGCATCAGCGAGTACGACTGCATATCGGTAATGCCGTGTTTGTTCACGTTGATCGGATCGATCGTCGTGTCTTTGGCGTGGAAATGGTGAATCGCTCCGGCACGGCCCAGAATATGAACCGCTTGGACCGGATCGATGCCTTGCCACCACATATGGCTCGGATCAAGGTTCGCGCCGATTACTTCGCCGGCCGCTTCGCGCAGTCGGAGCAGCGTTCCCGGGCTGTGCACGGAGAAACCCCCGTGAAGCTCGAGGCCGATTTTGACATTACGCTCCGAGGCGTAACGTCCCCACTCCGTCCAGTAAGGGATGACTTTGGTCTCCCACTGCCACGTCAGTAGCTCCTGGTAATCGTTGGGCCATGGAGCCACCGGCCAGTTCGGGTATTTCGCATCGTCGGAATCCCCCGGACAGCCGGAGAACGTGTTGACCACCGGAACTTCTAGGCGCTGCGCCAGATCGACCGTCTTCACGAACGTATCGTGGAACTCCTTCGCGATATGCTTCTGCGGATGGAGCGGATTGCCGTGGCAGCTAAGAGCGCTGATCGTCAGCCCGCGGGATTCGACCGCCTGCTTGAACGCCTTGAGCTTGGACGCGTCGGCGAGCAGCGTATCCGGATCGCAGTGTGCGTTGCCCGGATATGCGCCTGTGCCGATCTCGACCGCTTCCAGTCCTTTGGAGGCGATGTAATCCAGCGCCTCCTCGAACGGACGGCCGGAGAACAATACGGTAAATACGCCAAGTTTCATATCGGATATCCTCCTTCCCGGTTATACGAAAGGCTTCGGATCGAAGCCTTTCGCTGAAAGTAGCAGGTACGTGATAACAGCAGCTTGCGCCGATTATTGGTTCAAATAAACGGTTTTGCCGGTACGGCCGGATTCATACAACGCTTCAAGAATTTCCGTTACGACAAGCGCTTGCTCCGGCTTAACGAGCGGCTCTTTGCCTTCCAACAGCGCTTCAACCCACAAGCGCGCTTCCATGTCGCCGCTGCCTTCCTTCTTGCCGTCGTAGAACGCTACGCCGCCGGCGTCCGTTTTCACTTTCGTGTCGAACAGACGGCTGAATTGCTCGCCATTGATGCGCAGCCCGTCTTCCATATCGGCTCCGCCCTCGGTTCCGCACAGTACGGATTTGGCTTCGCCGACTTGCAGCGTGTTAAGCGCCCAGCTCGATTCGAGTACGATCGTAGCGCCGTTCTCCATCTTGATAAAGCCGAATGCGGAATCCTCTACCGTAAATTTCTTCGGGTCCCACGGGCCCCATGCGTTAGCCGCATTTTCCCGGCTGCCGAGCTTGTGGAATACCGAGCCCGTCACGCTGACCGGCTTGTAGTTGTCCATCATCCAGAGCGTCAGGTCGAGAGCGTGCGTGCCGATATCGATAAGCGGACCGCCGCCTTGCTTCTCCTCGTCCAGGAATACGCCCCAGGTTGGAACCGCGCGCCGGCGGATTGCCAAAGCTTTGGCGTAGTAGATCTCGCCGAGCTGGCCGCTTTCAGCCACTTGCTTCATATGGAGGCTATCCGGACGGTACCGGTTGTTATATCCGATCGTGAGCTTTTTGCCCGTTCTTTTTGCGGTCTCCACCATACGGCGGGCGCCTTCGGCCGTTTTGGCCATCGGCTTTTCGCACATAACGTGCTTGTCTGCTTCCATAGCAGCGATGGAAATCTCCGCGTGAGAATCGTTAGGCGTACAGACGTGAACGACGTCGATCGTTTTGTCCTCAAGCAGCTGACGGTAATCCGTATATACTTTCGCACCTTCTGCGCCGTATTTCTTAGCCGCTTCCTGAGCGCGCTCCTCCACGATGTCGCAAAATGCTACCATTTCCGCATTTTTAACTTTAGCCAGACCCGGCATATGTTTGCCGTTGGCGATTCCGCCTGTACCGATAATGCCGATTCTCAATTTTCCGTTTGCCATGAAATTTACACCCTCCTACTATTCGCTTCCGCTACTTCTTTTATATACGCTAGCAAGTTCAGTTCTATGTAATCATAAAGCTATTTTTTTGAACATGAAGTATATGATCAAAAGATGAACTTTCTGGCTACGATTATTTTTCCAGCTTTATTTTCTACTGTGCAAGCCGTCGGGCAGATGAAGTTTTAGCCGGGTTAATGGACCTGAAGTGCGGGGATTCAATTGGAGGAATTGTCATAATTCGACCCCAATATTCGACCATAATTATAATGATTACTTATGAATTTACAAAATCTATCAGGTTCCCATTATTTTGCTTTATAGTTCTATCGGCTTATAGTATACTTGAGTGGAAACGATCTCACAGATGCAGATTGGGGAGTCATTATGGAAGCTTTATCGTTCATGGCTTTTTCGATGCTGGAATGGTTTTCGCTGATTATCCTGTCCTTCACGATGTTCAAGATCGAGATCAGGGGATTCCGTGGACAAATCGTTTTCACATCGTTTTTGCTGTCTCTACTTTCTTATATATTAATAGTGGCCTTGGATCTGGTAGGATATGCGACCTTCCTGCAGCCTCCGATCGTGTTTATTTTTTATTGGCAAATGTTCCGTATCCCCGCCTTTTATGCCGGACTGATTATGACCAACGGGTATTTGGCTTATATTTTCCTTACATCGATATCGTATATCGTCTTGCAACAGTTGGGTTCGATCCTCGTCGTTCCGGATACGACGATCAGCTTTGCCAATCAATCGGTCACGGCCCTTGTAGCTTTATTGGTTGCGTACGCTATTCATAAATACCGGATCGGGTACACCTTTGTTCCGTATTACCCGAACTCGAATATTAAGTTCACCAAAATCAATACCAGACTTTTGCTGTTTACGATTATGGGGTATCTGGCTTTAACCAGCTTTAATTTCTTATACTTTTTGGGCAACTACACCCAGTTTATTATTATTCCGATTACAGTATCTCTAGTCCTCTTACAATATTGGGTACTGAAAAAGGAGTTTTCCGATGATCATTGAAGCCTGGTCCGAGAAAATCGCCCGATCCATTAAAAACACCAATGAGAACATAACGGTAAGTATCCCGGTGATGAAGTTTGCCCTGATTATCATCATCAACTTTACGATACCGGTGGTCGTCTCCTTATTGATCGGTCTGTTGACGGGCAAGTTTCTGGAAACCTTAACGGCCATCACCTTTTTCGTGGTGCTGCGGCTCTTGTCGGGCGGCTTCCACTTCCAGTCCCCGATCCCGTGTATGATCACGATGGTCGTTATAACCGCCGTTCCTCCACATGTCAGCTTGCCTGATATGTGGAGTACAGCCTTTACGATCGCCGCTCTCACCCTGGCAGCTCTTCTGGCCCCTTCCAACTTGCGCGGATACCACACGATGCCGGAAAAATACTATCCTTTAATGAAGGTTGCTTCCGTCTTACTCATATGCAGCAATTTTTTCTTCCACTCCTCAGTGATCGCATCCGTGTTTCTCATCCAAGGCATTTTATTATTTCGATGGAAGGAGGTGTAAACCGATGGTACAAAAAGCAGCAAATGTAGTCGCCCATGTCCTTGATCTTGTAGCTCGTTGCTTCGTGCAGACTGCCTCTCCTTCGACTCATCGTCCAGAAATACCGGAGGAATTGAAGAAGTAATCTTTGATTAAGGCTGTCAGAGCCTTCTGACAGCCTACCCTTTTTGCTGGAGTTGACACTATAATGAAGTATCCCGTTACTCACGATCCGGATAACAATGGTCGAGTCATCATGCTTGATATAGAAGACATTGTTAAAATAGAAGTACATAACCGCAGCGTAACCTTTCATACAACCGAAGAGGTTTACTATCCTTTGGCCTGGAACATTTCTACACTAGAGCCGCATGTACTGGAACACGGTTTTCAAAGGCTGGACCGTAACAACTTGGTGAATATGAACAAAATAACTCACTTTGATGAAGAGCGCGCGCTCGTTTTTTTTGATGCCGAACTTACAAATAAAAGCAAATTTGCTACAATCTCGAACAGAGAAAAAAATAAAGTGAAAAAAGATATTATTGAAATCATCCAGAAGCCCAAAAAGCTGACGGATGACGGTTTCAATATGTAGAATCTTCTTTACGCAGATTAAGCCGCCGATATCCATACGGCTTTCACATATAAGAATGACGACTCAATACCGTTTTTTTCACAACATGAGCACGATTGCTGCATTGGACCGACATTCCTGATATCGGTTTTTTCACTTCAGGTAACGGCCTTTTCGATAACCTTAACCGATACGGAGAAACATGATGAACGCTTTGATGTTCCTAACCATTTCCATATTGGAATGGATCGCTTTGATTCTGCTTACGTTTTCGATTTATCGATTCCCCATGCGGGACTATGCGGCTCAGGTCGGAATTACCGCCTTATTGTTGTCGATTATTTCCTTAGTTTTGTTTGAGTATCTGGACATCGATATACTGGCCACGCTTATTCAGCCCTTATTCGTTTTTCTCTTTTTTTGGCTCTTCTTCAAAGTGCCTGTTTATTATGCCGGCTTATGCGTAGTGAATGGGTATTTAGGTTATGCAGCAATCCAATCGATCGTCTTTTATGTGTACGAGCTTCTCGGCATTATGATCAATCCTGGAACGGCTCTCGCTTACTTGGCGCAAGCCGTAACGGCTGCAGTCGCATTTATCGTCATCGGGTTTGCCTTGAAATATCGTCTCGGGTTTTCCTTTGTGACCCCGAACGAAATTACGAGGGTACGGCTGAGGGGAACCAACCTGAAGCTGCTGCTATTAACCTTTGCAGGGTATGGGGCAATCTCCAGCTTTAACTTTTTATATTATTTGAGCGACTACACCATCATCATCGTTCTGCTGATGTTCTCCGCCTTTGCGATCATCCAATACTGGACGTTCCAGAAAGAGTACGAGTCGTCGCATTGGCACCGGGCAAGAACCGAGATGAGGAAAAACAACTGAACGACTAAACGAAGCCTTTTTTACATCGAATGACGCTTGTCCGCACCGCGCGCGTCTCTCGGCGCGGTGCGGACAAGCGTAAACGGCAGCTTGCAGACAGAACCGGGAGGGCTCGGCCTTGTTGTGAAGGTAGACGTGCCGGCTTTGCAAGGAATAAGAGTCTTTGGCACCCTTTATTATCGTCCTAATCGAAAGATGGGGGCAAATAAAGGCGGTTTGCACCCCTTATTTCAGCCAAACGGCGGGGGTCCCACCGTTTTCGTGGAAAATAGCAGCTTCAAACCGCTCTTATCCGGTTCCTCCTGCATTCGCTTCCTTCCCGCATTTGGTTCCTTCCTGCATCCGGCTCGTCCGTTTACGACCAAAACCCCCGATCTGCCGGAACACACGGCGTTCGGGGGTTTTGGGTTGTGCGGCCTAACCGCTGCTCCAGCTATAGCAGCGCGCCGGTCATGGCGTCTGCACCCAGGCGTCGCCGAGCCACGTCCGGATATGGAGCCAGCCGTTCCAGCTCCCGAAAGCTTGCACCGTCTGCGGAGACAGCTCGCCGATAACAGGCTCGTCCGCAAAAGGCAATCGGCGGAAGGACGTGACCGACGTGAACTCGACCAACTGCGTCTCGCTCTCGATCTGTCCGGTTACCGCCTTCGGCACGCGGACCCAGCTGTCGCCGAGCCAGGTGTCGATCCGGTACCAGTCGCCCGCTCTTTCCCGGGCCGATACGGTTTGCGGACCGAGGTAAGCGCCTACGGGCGTTAATCTGCCGCTGACCCGGTCATACAGATCCGTATCGCCCAGCAGCGTCAACGGCTGCTCGAACGGCTGCGGGGCCCAGGGAGATTTGCCCGCTGCGTCCGTCATATACCGGTGCACACCCGCCGCAATCCCTTCCGCCATCTTCTCCTGATACGCCTCCGTCGAAAGCAGCCGGTCCTCTTCGGCATTGCTCATGAAGCCCATCTCGATCAGGATGTTCGGCACCTTGGACCAATTGAACCCGGACAAATCGTCGCGCGGTACCGTCCCCCGCGAATTCGCCTGCGTCGCGGCCACCAGATCCGTCAGCACGATCTCCGCCGCCGTCTTACTGAGCGAATACAATTCGTCCGATAAGGCCACCGAAGACGCCGGATACAAGACCGAAGCTCCCTTCGCCTTCGTCGAGGTGGAACCGTCCGCATGAATGCGCAAAAACAGATCCGCGTCAGCCCCATTAGCCAGTTCCGCCCGCTCTTTGTTGCTGATATCGACCTCATGCGTATCGCGCGTCATCACCACTTGGTAACCTAACGCCTCCAGCTTCCCCCGGATTCGCTTCGACACCTCCAGCGTCAGCACGTATTCCGGCTTACCGGTCGCGACGCCGCGCGTGCCGGACGATACTTTCGGCTTCTTCTCGGAAGAGCCGGGTCCGACCGATTCCAATTGATTATTGCCTCGCAACTGGTGTCCCGGATCGATGCATATCACGGGAGCGCCGGAGGCGGCGGCACCCGCCGCAGACGCCAATACGGCCTGTACAGGCAGGCTAAGACTCAGAAGCAAGCTAAAAGCCAACATACGTTTGATTCTACGTGTTCTCACAACCGCAATCCTCGCTCTTTATGGAATAGATCCTGCTGTTAGTAATGTACCATCGTTTGGCGAAGCGTACAACGGCGGCGCTTCCCCCTGTGCGCCCTCCGGCCCAACCGAATAAGCTGTCATGAAAGGAAGAAAATCCGATATGCTCTAGTAATGCGCTTTCCGGGAAGCGCTATTCCTATCTTAAAGGAGAGGATCACATGCACACGCTGGATTGGGTTGTCATGGGGCTCTACTTCCTGCTCATGGTCGGGATCGGTTTATGGTCGTACCGTCAAGTGAAAGGAACCGGGGATTTCTTCACCGCAGGCGGCCGTATGCCATGGTGGTTATCGGGCATTTCCCACCATATGTCGGGTTACAGCGCCGCCGTCTTCGTCGCTTACGCGGGCGTCGCTTACAAGTACGGCTTCACGCTTTACGTATGGTGGGCCGTACCGGTCGCGGTTGCGGTCTTTTTCGGCGCGCGCTGGATCGCCCCACGCTGGTCCCGGCTGCGGCAGCAGCTTCATATCGAGTCGCCTACGGAATATTTGGCGGCAAGATATAACGTGCCCACCCAGCAAATTATGGCGTGGAGCGGGGTGCTGCTGAAGCTGTTCGACGTAGGCGCCAAGTGGGCCGCCATCGCCGTTATTTTGAATGTATTTGCCGGGGTGCCGCTGACGACCGGCATTATCGTGTCCGGCCTCCTATCGCTGTTCTACATCACGATAGGCGGATTGTGGGCGGACGCGCTGACCGACTTTGCCCAGTTCATCGTCCAGCTCGTAGCGGGACTCGCGATGTTCGTCATCGTGCTGATCAAGCTGGGCGGCATCGGCTCGATCGTCGACCTGTGGGATCATAGCGAGCTCAGTAGATGCAGTAAGAGTAATTGGTAATCTTGCCGCTTATCCATTAAAGAGCAAAAATACTGGTGAAATAATGGATATTGAAGAAGGAGAAGCAGAGTGGTTACTTGACGTACTGGAGGCAGTGTTTGATTTGACATTTGTACAACCGATTATGCTCGAGGAACGCAAGGAGAAATTGAACAAATTGAACGCAAAGTTGAGAGAACTGGGAAAAGAGAAAATGTTTGAGATGCCCCCAGGGGTCATTTCTATCTTGCCACGGGGAACCGTTGGAACAATACTCGGGAAGCCAGGTGCCGCCATCGCTGATCGGCCCGGCTGCAGGTGGGATCCGGAAGCCAGGGCGCGGCGGGAAGTCGGAGAACAGGGAACGCGGCCAGTGACTGATAAAGGCTACCAGTATCAACAACGGTAGCCTTTTAATCCTGTTGGTAGTTATTTTAACCTATTTGTTCATGGTTTCTTTAATAAATTCGAATAATTCGGCCCAACGATATTTTGCAGAGGATGTACTTTTATCTTCACAACCCTCAGAAATCATCTGGGTATTTAACATATTTCCATCCTCTAAATATAAATAACCATACACAGAATTATTATCAGCAACGGCTGGCTCATGTTCAAAGTTAACTGTTTTGCCCTCAAGTTTATCATTGGTACATGCTAATTGTGAAGGCTCTACTCCAATAAGGTGAACTTTTTCTGCTGTTGGCTTTTCTTCTCCAACTGGTAAAATCTCTATGGCATTGCCACTTACACTTTGAACAGTACCGCTACGTTTAGATTTAGTGCTTATGGTTATCGTTCTAGTTTTGTTTTCCCATCCGACCAGTGCCCCAAGTGCTTCGCTTGCAAAACGAACGGGTATTAATGTACTTCCGTCGATGATACGTCCGGGAACTTCTAAAGCAATTGCTTTATTATCCTTAAATCCCTGTAAGTCGCCTATTGTATATATCAAGGTGGTTTCACCGTATTTGGCCGTTACCTTGCTAGTTGTTTCATCCCATGAGACGGTTGCCCCATACTCTTCAAAGAGTTTCCGAAGTGGCACAAGAGTCGAGCCATTATCAATAACAGGTGAAACATTAAATTCGAGTAGTTTTCCATCAAGGAATACATGTGGGGCTTGATTTTCAGCATGGACTAATGTTGATAAAGAAAATAGGAGGTAAAAATAGGTGATGCACAGTATAACAACTTTTTTCATAAATATCTCTCCTTGTTTTAAGAAGTTACATAAAATTATACTACACAAAATAAATGTTATGCTATAATTGCTTTTGGATATATAATGTAAAAAAGTGTATTATTTACATTAATGGCTGTAAAGGGGATGATTGTAATTGCTACAGAGAATATAAATTTAGACCACCAATTAATAAACAGCTTTATAACGTTAGAATCAAAAGACCAAAAGATTATTTTTACGGAATTTAAAAAACTTGTATATCCTACAATTGCTTCAATTTTAAAAGACCAGATGTTAATCGAAGATGCTATTCAAGAAGCTTTCTATAAAATTATTAAAGTTAGTTCAAGCATTCAACATAGTACTAACTTTAAAGGTTGGCTAATTAAGGTCACTAAAAATACTGCTTTTGATATGCTACGAAGTAGAAAAAAAAGAAGGAGTATCAACTTTTCAAGCATTTCTAAAATCTCAAAGGAGGAAAATAGTAACTCGTTAATACTTGAACCAATAGATATTCTTGTGGAAAACAAGATCCGTAATGAAATTTTGATGTCTTCATTAAACGATTTAAAAGATGATTACAAAACTGTTTTAATCCTCTATTACGTTAAAGGTTTTTCATATCATGAGATTTCGAATGAATTAGGCATTACTATAAACGTTCTTAGGCAACGTCTTGCAAGAGCAAGAAAAAAATTAGCTAGTAACTTCGCCAGTAGATGGAATATCAAAAGTTAATCTTACTAATTTAAGAGATGAAGGGCTGGGAAATCAGACCTAAAAAGCGAACAGGCACGATAAGTTTAATGAACTAACCGAGCTGCTTCTGCTGATACTATATAATTAAGGAAAAACCCTCCAACACGGAGGTTTTTTCCTTTATAACCCACCTCTTGTGCTTGCTGACAGCGACGCTGACTACCCCTATAAGAACGGTTTACTGTTTCCATAGAATTTATTTTGAAATGATCCATCCTTCGACTAGATAATAGATATCTTCACTAAATTGCCATATCCACTGCTTTTTCAGCACAATATTTTTTGTTGGTATAACTTTTTGTATCATGGAGGATGTAATTCTTCCGTTAATGGTCAAACCACCACGGAGTCGCTCAATTTCCAATTGGACATCTTGGCGAAGCATCGATGCCGGATTATCAATCAAATTGGTAAGAGGCAATGGCCTTCTGTCTGCGAAATATCCCCAAGCATATTGTTCCGATGTTATAATTCCTACTCCTGTTTCTGCCTTAAGAAACTGCCATAGTTGTTGTAAATGCTTCTCAGCTACTAAATCACCGAAATGTTTAGCCAATGTAATGAGCTCTCGATTACCAGATTGTTCAACGACTTGAACAAAAGGAATAACCAATTGGCTAGAAACCGTTGAAGAAATAACAAGGGAATAAGTAGTTGGCTCTAGAATATGAATTGGACAGACTCGAAAGTCGATTAATAAAGCATTCAATAGTTTGCGAGCTCTCATTGCATTTGTTGAAAGACAACTTACAATTTCTTGAACTTCGTCAACAGGAATATCCACAATATCAATGTTTATTAACTTGATTTTTTGCTGGGTCGATTCGTCAAATTTATGTTTAGTTTCATGGATTGTCTGCCAATCAATATCTAGCAAGTCGATGTTCTTATAACAAGCAGCTATTTCCGATAAAGGCAAATCATAGGCATTTCCTGCCCCTATTATCAAAGTGTTGGTAAAATCCATACTAGATACTTTGGCAATATTGAACAATTTTTGAATTTCAACTTTATGAGATGTCCAATTGATAGGATCGCAATTGAAATTCATCGTCCGATAAAAATTTTGTATAGAATGGTGAATAACCATTACTCATCCCCTCGTTCGTGGAAGAGGTGCTGGGAAACCAGCCCTAATTTATTGTTATTTTAATTAAACTGCTGACTTACTTGTTCCTTTAACTTAAGAAAGTGCGTATCTTCGCCTAAATAGTCAGCTCGTTGAACACTTCTTATATCCCCAGCACCAGCAATGTTTTTATCATATTTGCCTTGGAAACCCCCGACGACTACATAGGTACCATCCACGTTGTTCTTTTTCAGAAAGAGGATGTATCTGCCTTCTTTATTCATCAAATTGTATCCTTCTTTGGGAACATACGTCTTTTGATCATGGTAATAACCTGGTTCATAAACATTGATTACTGATCCCGGTCCTACATCCCCCTTGAAAAGACGAACAACTTCAATTGAGGATTTGGTCGCACTATCAATGATAGTGTTGTTATGTTTAAAGTTGATAGTCTTCCTAGTGCCGTTAAACTTTGCTTCTACTATTAATTCAGAATCTTTAGCTAATTCTGCAGCGTCCTTGTAGATATAATAGTCCGCGTGGGACTCGATTACGTTTGTTTGTGGAATTGAGCCATTAGAATATCCAGCCCATCCTGCCCCGAGTACTGAAGTAATGGCAGTAAAAAAGAGAATGGCTTTTTTCATAGCGACCTCCAATAATAAATTTTAATATTTCATATTTAAAGCAAATAATTTTCAGATAGTGTTCATAAATCAGTATTTCCATGCGAGATTATCTGAATCAAGTTGAGTAGGGTGACGATAATCTGTTCCCAGGTTCTCTTCAACTATCCCTTGTTCCATAATTGATCCCGCATACCAAGGTTGATGTTTTAAGGAGAGAGCATGCCCTAATTCATGGCCAACAACCTTTTGTCTCTGATAATCGGTATAAAGTGAGCTATTATCCATATACCCATCATTAATCAGAATGTGAGCTTTGGCCCAGACAACTGTAGGATCTTGATTAAGATCTACTGAACTATGATCAGCCAAGTAAGGGTTACATGCTCCTGCATAAGTTGCCCAGTAATAGTCACCAGCATAAAAACGGAGATCGGCGTCACTTTCGGATGTAGCATTTGCAAAACCAATATCAGAGTTTGCAAGTTGGGCATAATCCACTCTCGCGGTCGAAACCCATGAACTATATCCCAATGACGAAACAGCACTATCACTCCAGACTTTAATAGCTAAAACGCTTGAAAAACCACTCTTGAAAAAGGCATCAGCATTTGTATATGCTGCTGCATAAATTTTTGTGGAAAAATAGCTTGTGCATATTGCCGCAGCTACGGCTCCAGTAATTAGCAACTTCTTTACCGTTGGACGCATAGACAAATTCATTGATCCTATCATTTAGAAAGCCTCCCTTAAATAAATGTTTTACTGATTGATGCACAACATTATGTGGTTAGCTCAACAGAAGACACCACCTTTACACTAATTTAGAATATTATGGTATATTCATGCTGTTATATATAACAACGGAATAAAACTCGTTTTAGTAACGATAAATCTATAAAAAAACTATAAAAAAACAAACCAAGACAATTACGACTCGAATAAAAGTTTCGTTCTAGCTTAAAATGGGAACTCATTCTTGTTTGAGGGAGGTGATTCGATTGACCATTGATTATTCCAAGCTTCCCAGGAATGACATGATCATTGTGGACATGAAGTCTTTTATGCGTCTGTGGAGTGTGTGTGACGCGGTTTAGATCCATTAGAAACGTATCTGACTGTCGTTGGCGATCTTCGTTCCGGATATGTAGTGCTTGTGGCATCGCCTAAAATGAAAATGGAATTTGTAATAAAAGCCGGTAGCCGTCTATATGAGATCCCCCATGATCCACGGATTCATGTTGTGACCGCACGAATGGGGCTGAATTTGGATTTCTCAATGAGTATTAAACTGTATTACATCATTCGCACCTGCAGAAGCCATACACGTTTATTTCAAAAGCTTTTCTGGATGTTCGAGGGAAAAATGAAGGTATCGCCTCCTGCACCTATGAGGAGGTTCCGGAAAAGCTATGGTTGGTGCCGGTGCAGGATATATGGGGGATTGGTCCGCGACTTCGAAAACATCTGAACCGAATGGGGGATCTATTTGCTCGGGGAATTGACCAACTACCCCATGGATCGTTTGCGAAAGAAATTTGGCATTACGGGTGAGCAACTTTGGACCCATGCAAACGGTATTGATTTAAGTGAAGTGAATGTAGAGCCGGGATATAACGAGCATAAGGGGTTTTCAAGTGGAATTACTCTTTTGCGTGATTATCACATATCGGAATTGTCCAAACCGATTCTTGATTTACTCGACGAAATCGCCGCACGGTTATGCCGGTTCCATATGGCTGCTAGAACCGTAAGTATTTCCTGTGGTTATAGTAAAGATTGGCGACCGAAGGGTAACACCGATCCCGTACATTAGATGGCCCGACGAACGATCCGCTGAAACTCCATGCTATCTGTCTGGAGTTGTTCCGGAGCAACGCGGGCGATCTACCGGTTCGTCATTTACATGTTAACATGTCATAACTCGTTCCAGAGGCTCGTGTCCAATACACTTATTTGACGATCCGGGAGCAGAGGAGAAGCGCCGGCGCGCTTATGGATGAAGTTCGCAAAAAGCATGGGGGGGAAGGCTTTGTTTCGTGCAAGCTCACTTACCGTCTGCCGCCGACACATAACGATGCGTTCGCCGGACCGTATACGCTCGGCTTCGTGCTCGCCTACCTGCTGATCAATTTCCTCAGCTACAACGGCGGCACGTGGAATTTGGCCCAGCGGTTCATAGCGGCTCCGAACGGCAGAGAAGCGCGCAAAGCCGCTTATTTGTCCTCCGCGCTATATTTGATCTGGCCGCTCATTCTGTTTTTTCCGATGTGGGCCGCTCCGGTGTTTTATCCGTCTCTGGCCGATCCGAACCAGTCGTACTCGATTATGGCGATGGACCTGCTGCCGCCCGGGCTGATCGGGCTTGTGCTTGCCTCGATGTTCGCCCATACGATGGCGATGACCACATCGGATGCGAACGCGATTACGGCTGTCGTCACCCGCGACATTTTGCCGAAGCTGTTCGGCCGGTTCCGCACGATAAGCAGCAAAGCGTCGCTGCTCGCCGCACGCGTAACGCTGGTCGTCTTCACGACGCTGACGCTGATCGTCGCCATCAACCAGCAAAACTTCGGAGGCATCCTCAGCCTGCTGATCACCTGGTTCGGCGCCCTCGTCGGCCCCATCTCGATCCCGATGCTGCTCGGCCTGCTGCCGGCCTTCAAGCGAAGCGGCTCGGCGGCGGCGATCCTATCCTGGGCCGGCGGCCTGCTGACGTTCGGGTACGTGAAATATATCATGGAGAACGCCTCCACCGCCGTGCTGGTCGCCTCTCCGGTCATCGTCTCCGCGATACTGTTTATCGGGATCGGATGGTTGACGAAAAAAAGCAGCGTTTCTCCGGAAGTCGATCGGCTCGTCGACTCGCTGAACGAAGACGCCAAGTAACTCCATCCGCTAAAGCGATTTGGAACACCCAAAAAGTTGTTCCGGAGACTCCGCCGGGCCATGTATAATTGAAGAGAGACTGGACCAGCCGAAGGAGAATCCGAGATGAGTTCCGTAGCCGCATTTCAAGATTTGACCGATCATTTGCCCGACTGGGTCGAAGCGTACCGCGCTTATGCCGCAGAAGGCCGGGTCGCCACCTATATCCCGGAGCTCGCTCATGCACCGCAGCAAGCACTCGGCATCACGCTGCACCATAAGTCCGGAGCCGTTATCTCTGCGGGAGACGCCGGTATGCCTTTTACCCTGCAAAGCATCTCCAAAGTATTCACGCTGCTGCTGGCCCTCATGGACCGCGGCGAAAAAGCCGTATTCGAGAAAGTAGGCATGGAGCCGACCGGCGACGTCTTCAACTCGATGCTGAAGCTGGAGCTCGTCCAGCCCGGCAAGCCGTTCAATCCGCTGATCAACGCGGGAGCGATCGTCATCTCCTCGCTCATCCGGGGAGACAGCCCGGAACACAAGGCGGAGCGCATCGTCCGGTTCATCCGCGAGCTGGCGGGAGACGAAGGACCTTCGATTAACGAACACGTCTACCGCTCCGAAGCGGAGACGGCGAACCGCAACCGGTCGCTCGCTTATTTTCTGAAAGATAACAAAGTGCTGGACGAGGAAGTCGAACCGACACTGGACGTTTACTTCCGTCAATGCGCCATCGAGGTTACATGCGCCCAGGTCGCCCGCATGGGGCTCGTTCTGGCAAATGACGGCGCCGACCCGTTCACCGGCCGCGAGCTGGTCCCGAAACGGTACGTTCGAATCGCCAAGTCGTTCATGGTGACGTGCGGCATGTACAACGCTTCCGGCGAATTCGCCATCCAGGTCGGCATCCCAGCCAAAAGCGGCGTAGCCGGCGGCATTCTGGCGCTCGTCCCGGGCGAGCTCGGCATCGGCATCATCGGACCGGCGCTTAACGACAAGGGCAACAGCACGGCAGGCGTCCACCTGCTCCGACTGCTCTCCGAGCGGTACGATTGGAGCATGTTCTGACCGGCTGCTGTGGGCTTTCCCCTCCTTACACAGAACTTATCGCTTCCCGTACCAACGCAAAGACGCTTCCCATCCTGATGAATCATCGGGAGGGAAGCGTCTTTGTATCGGAATCCGGCGGGCGATTCTCGCAGGCCTTTTCAGGAAGGCTTCTCCAGCACCATATTCCAATCGACTTGCCGATACGGACTATGCGGGGAAGCGAGCAGCTTCGTCAGAACGGGCCGGTTACGGCTGACGTAGTCGAAGGTCAGATCAGCATCCACATATTGCACGCCCGCCGCGAAGCCGTTCACATACTCGCTCCAGCCCGAATACGACCGCTGTGCGGCACGCGTGATCTGCAGCAGATAGGTCCAGTAATCGTCTTGCCCCATATAATGGAACTCCAGCCCCGCCCGGCACATAAAGGCGCACCACGCAAAGTCTACCGCGGCGATTCCCCCGGCGGGCAGCCGACGCAAATAATAATGGACGATGCTGAATTCGGTCAGCAGCTTCTCTTCCTTCAACGACCCGATATACCGCAGCCGCTCCGATTCGGGCAGCGCGGACAAGTAATACGCCTGCCGCTCGTAATTTTCCCTCCGCCCTTCGCACAGGAGCCAGTTGAGCATTTCTTTCAGGCCGCTCGCGTCCTTCACGTCCCAGTTCTCCAGCACTCTGCGCTGTACCGACCGGTCGACCGGTTTTCGTTTGATCGGAAATGTAAAGGATGCCGGACCGCTCAGGCAAATCATCGATAAGCACTGCCCGTACAGCTCCAGCTTTTTATGTTTATCGCTTTTGGCTTCTGTAGCCATTTGCTCGCACCTCCTTGTTGCCGCTTCAGAAGCGGGCCGCTCTATAACCTACCGCAAGCACGCGAATCAGTGACGCATACAGCAGCAGCAATACGATCACGTACAGAGTAAGCCGGAACGGCAGCTTGGTCCGCTTCGGGTCCTGCTCCTCCGGAATGATCCGGGTGTCGATCAGACGATCCGTCACCGTAGCCGCGTCTTGATACAGGGACAAGCCCGGCAGCTTCAGCATCTCTTGCACAAGCCCCGGGAGCTGCCGGGGCGGCATATCCAGCACTTGGCCCGTTACCTGCATCGTCTTTTCTTTGTTCCATTGATCCGCCTGTTTCGCGTCCGCTACCGCGATGACGAGCGAATCGCCGAGATAGCCCGCATAGATCCAGCCGGATGGAACTTCATTCGAATGACTCGTCTCCTTCTTGGCCAGCTCCAAGTAGGACGCGTATTCCGCCATCTCCTTGCCGCTCTCATCGCGGTTCTTGAATTCATATAAACCGATGAAGGAAATGTTGTTGTACGTAAACTGGACGTACGGGGCTCCCGACGGGATCTCTGCTGTGCTGCCAACCGGTACAGGCGGCGCCGGCTCCTCCCCGCCCTTCTTGTCCATCCATAATTCCGAGAGCGTCGATCCGGTATGCTTCTCGTAAGTGGTTGCGATCAGGTTGTGGGTGAACAGAATGAGCAGCGCGAGGAAAACAAACTTGATTTTCGGGAAAAACGTATACACCATCCGAAGCCGGGTCTTCCGGTCCCAAGGCTCAAGCCCGCCCCGAAGCTGCTGCAGCTCGGACCTGCGTCCTTTGAGACGGCCTGTCCGGATCGCTTCCTCCAGCTTCAGCCGGCTTTCGATCAGCGCGGTCGTCGCCTGGATGTCGTTCGGGTTCGCTTGCAGCACCTGTTCGAAAGACGATACGGCGCGGTCAAGCTCTCCCGTCTTCATCTCACATAACCCGCGAATATACCGGATGTCCGACAGCTCCGGCTGACGCTCCAGCACGATGCTGCATGCCTCAATCGCCTCGGCGTACAAGCCTTGATCGTAATAAATCCGGGCCCGGTACATATACCCGTCGATGTCGTCCGGATGTACGGCGATCCCTCTGCCGAAGGCGGCGAGAGCGAGCTCCGTGTCTCCCGTGCGGAGGTAATACTCCCCTTGCAGCCGAAGCAGATCAGGATCGTCCGGATAGATCGCACAAGCCTGGCCGATCGCCTCGGCGGCGGAATCGAGATCATTGTGCCGCAGCGACTGGAAAACGTCGTAACGCAGACGCAAAAACGTATCGGTGTCCCGTCCTCCCCCGCCGCTTAGAAATGTAAAGCGCAGCTCGGGCCCTTCGAGCTGTCCGGTCAAATACTCGACGAAATCCGAGTAGCGGTCGCCGAAATACGCTTCCTCCTGCGCCCGGTTCCGCCATCCGAAGTTGTCCTCCAGCAGCTGCCAGATGCTGCGCGGAAGCTGATCGCGCTCCTCCAGAAAATCCGCCATCCGATCGCTCAGCGTCCGCTTCAGCTCCACATTCCAGACGACGTCCGCGCTCAGCAGCTCCTGCCATCGTTCCACCTGAATCCGGGCGGCGAAGTCGTCGTACAACGATTCGGCCTCTTCCATAAACTCCCCGATCGGCGAGTTACTCTGCCGGAATTCGTCGTGCGTGTCGAGCAGGGTGAACCTTGGAAGTCTATAGTCGTCCTCCCGGTCATCTTCCTCGTAGTCGCCGTCCTCCTCGGCGTTTTCTTCGGCATTCCCTTCGGCGTCCTGTTCATCGTCTTCTGCGCAGCCAGCTTCGCGCTCGTTTTCCCATTCTTCCTCTTCCACTTCATCGCAGCGTTCCGGCTCCGGCCGCTTGGCAAGCCTCTGTGCCTCGTCATACGCTTCTCTTAACCGCTGATACCCCGCCGGGTCGTCCTCGGGATGGTGAATTTTCAGCTTTCGGGCGTAAGCCCGCTTAATGTGCGTGACATCGCGGGTCGGCTCGATGCCGAGTAGCTCCCAGATGTTCATCAGTATTCCAGCCACCTCTCAAAATGAAGCAGCTGCTTTTTAAATTCGGTCGCGGCTTTTTTGATGTCCGGCTCGTTTTGCGTAGCGAGCACACTTTCAAATTGACTGAGATAAAACGCAATTTCATTGCGCTTTTCCCCGAGCGCCTCTTCATACAGCCGCTCTCCCTTGGCGAGCAGCAGCCGGTTCTCCGTTCGTTCGCGGGGATGAATTTTAATGTCTCTAAGCTCCGCCAGCCGGGCCTCGATTTCCTCAGGCGTCAGGCTTCCCGGATTTTTCTCGATAATCAGCTTCTTTTTCTCCCCGGTCGAGACGGTCGTCACTTCCACTTCCAAAATTCCGTTAATATCGTATGTATAACGGACGTCGATCGCCTGCTTGCCCGCCGGGTCGGACGGCACCATCACCGTAAAGCCGCCGATTTTGATATTGTTCTCAACCTTGCGGCTTTCGCCCTGGAACACATCGACCGATATTTCCGTCTGGTTGTCGTTTACCGTGTAGAACCGTTCCACCTTGCTGACCGGAATCGGGGTGTTGCGTTCGATTATCGGCATGTAATGCCCGGATTCGTACTTGCCGTTGCCCAGCCGCCTGATCACGTCGGTGCCGAGCGTATACGGACATACGTCGGTCAACACCACTTCCCTCAGAGCTTCGTTCCGCTCCTTGAGCGCCACCTGGATCGCGGCCCCCAGCGCCACGGCCTCGTCCGGATTGATCTGCGAGAACGGAAGCCGCCCGAACATTTTGCTGACCACTGACTTGATAATCGGCATCCGCGTAGCCCCTCCGACCAGAATGACTGCATCGAGATCGCTTGGCGACAACGACGCGTCCCGCAAGGCGCGCTCGATCGGATGGCGCAAACGCAGCATGAGCTGGCTGCATATTTTCTCGAATTGCTGGCGGTCTATGCGGAGCTCGCAGGTGTTCTCCCCGTATTGGAAGCTCATCCGGCCGACCGCCTCCTGCCCGAGAGCCTTCTTGCACAACTCGGCCTGCTTGAACAGGGCGGAACGGCCTTTGTAGTCGAGCGTCTGCAGATCGATCCCGCTGGTTTCGACAAAATAAGAGACAAGCTGATTGGTGAAATCTTCCCCGCCCAGGTAGTTGTCGCCCGCGATCGACTTCACTTCCATCACGCCTTCGAAAAACTCCAGAATCGACACGTCAAACGTGCCGCCCCCCAGGTCGAAGACGAGGAACTTCGTATCCGACTCCTCCTGATGGAGCCCGTACGCGATCGCGGCCGCCGTCGGCTCGCTGATCAGCCGCTCCACCTTCAGGCCGGCAATTTCCGCCGCACGTTTGGTCGCCTTGCGCTGCATGTCGTTGAAGTAGGCGGGAACGCTGATCACCGCCTCTGCGATTTCCTGTCCGAGGAACGCCTCCGCATCGGCCTTCAACGATTGGATGACGAAGGAGGACAGCTCTTCGGGAGTAAACGAATAGTCGCCCAGAGGAACCACTTTTTCCGTGCCCATATATCGCTTGAAGACCGAGGCGGACCGGTCCGGATGGGTAATCAGCCGTTCCTTGGCAATCTGCCCGACGAGCACCTCGCCGTTATCGTCGACGCTGATCACCGACGGCGTCAGCCGCTCCCCCAGCACATTCGGGATAATCGCCGGTCCGTTGTCGGTCCAGTACGCTACGAGACTGTTGGAAGTCCCCAAATCAATTCCTATCATTGTCATGTCCATTACCTCGCGCTTGTAAGTTTTCGAAAAGGTGTCTATTTCCGCCACTTCATGTATTATCGGCAAACATCTTGTTTATTTTTATGAAAAGTGGCGAAATGCTCCTTCGCACGCGGCGAATTGCAAAAAAGCCCTCTTCACAAACAAGAGGGCCGTACTTGTACACTACGAATCTATCGGCCGTTAGGTGGCGCCCAACGACAGCAAATTCGGCTTAGCCATACTCCCGGGCCAATGACTTCCAGACCTGCTCGAACGTTTCCGTCCGGAACCAGACCATCTCCATCGCCCGGGACAGCTTCGTCACTTGCTCGCAGGTCAAGCCCAGATCGTTGACCAATTGGATATCGCCGAGCGTCTCCTTGAACGACTCATACCCGGAGCCTGCAAAGGCGGAGTGCGGATACTCGGCGGATTCCGCGACGGTTCGGACCGCAGGGAGCGTCGTGCTCCTCTGTTTCACGAGCGCCTGAATCGGCGTCGACAGCAAGTATTGGATGAAATAACGAGCCTCGTGCACGTTCTCGCACCCTTTGCCGATCCCGATATTTGTAGAGATTGCCAGGGAGCGGTCGTGCCGGCCTGCCGGGAATTTGCAGACGCCCCAGTCGAACCGGCTCTCCTCGTACAGCGTGCACAGGTAATACGTGGACAAGATCATTCCGACCTTGCCCTGCTGGAAAATCTGCTCGCTCAGGTCCGAAGCTGTATGGAGCAGCGGCGCCGCCCGGTGCTTGTAGATCAGATCGAGGATGAATTGAATGCCGGCGTCCCCTGCTCCGTTCAAGGGCGGAAACGCCTTCCCGCTGCGGGCGAATTGCCCCCCCTCCTGCATAAAAAACAGCGGCCACCGGTAAAAGGAAGGGGACAGCGCGAATCCGTACTGAACGGTCGAATCGTCGATCTGCCGGCTCAGCCGCACCGCAGCCTGTACGAAATCGTCCCACGTCCAGCCGCCATCCGGAACGTCCAGTCCGCCATCCTCGAACATCGACCGGTTGTAGACGAGCATAACCGGGGAGAAGGAAACCGGCACGGCAAACAATTGCCCGCCGCGCCTGGCCGGCTTCCACAAAAAATCGTAAATGTCGTTCCCCGTCTCCAGATGAAGATCCGTTAGCGGCTGCAGCACCGCTTCGATCTTCTCCGCTTCAAGCTCGAACAGAAACCGGTTGGAGATGCTGATCAGATCGGGCTTCAGCTCCTGCATATCCTGCTGTTTGTATCCCGCGTACACAAGCGGCGTGATCTCGCTGGAGAACGGCACGAGCCGGACTTGGATATGAGCGTGCTCCCGGTTGAAGCGTCCGACGATCTCCTCGATCATCGGGTACTCGTAGGAGGGAAGCATCCAGTACAGATTCAGCAGCGTCACCTTCCGGTTCCCCGGGCTGTCCCCGAGCGCGAGAACGACGCTGCCTTTGCCCGCGATCGTCCGGATCAGCCCCTCCCCGGCAAGTTCCGCAACCGCTTTGCGGACGGTCGGACGGCTGAGCCCGTATTGCTCGGCGATCGTATTCTCGGAAGGGATGTATTCGCCCTCCTTCAGCTTTCCGCTCATAATCCCCAGCTTCAGATCATGCAGCAATTTCGCGTATTTCTTGGAGCCTGCTCTCACATCCGGTCCTCCCCATAGATTGGCCCCGCTCCCGGGGCGGTGTCCCGTCCTGTCTATATGGCCTTATCATATCACACCCGGACAGACGGCAAAAGCCGGCTCGATTGGCCGGCTCTTCCCGATCCCGTCCGCTTACCCGCCGACGGTCACGATAAGGATGTCGCTCGATGCGGCGCCTGCTTCGTTGGTCAGCTCGGCCCGGTATTCATACGTGCCCGGCCCCCGGCCCGCGATATTCGTCACGGCGGACTGCGCCGCAGGCGTCCGGTCCGTCAAAGTCCGGGTATCGATCAATACGCCGTTCTCGTACAGCCGGTACTCCGTTCCATTCGTGCCCCACCATAAATTCATGCTCACCTGGTAGCTGCCGTCCCCGTCCCAATTGTTATGGGCGATGACCGGCTTGCCCGGCGTTGCTCCCGTCACGGTGACGATGTGCTCGGCGCTCACGGTAGTGCCGTACGCGTTCGTAAGCTCGGCGCGGTACCGGTATGTGCCGTTGTTCTTGCCGCTAATCGGGGTAACGGCCGATTGCGCCGAAGGCGTCCGGTCGGATAACGGCTGCGTATCGATTAGTACGCCGTCTTCATACAACCTGTACAGCCAGCCGTTCTCCCCGTGCCACAAGTTCATCGTCATGTCGTAGGTGCCGTCCCGTATGCCGTAGTCGTGACCATTATTATCCGACAGCACCGGCATGCCCGGCTTGGCCGTGCTGTTCGTCGTACCCGTCACGAGCAAGGTGACCGGCTCCGACGCGAGTTCCCCGTAGGTCGCCTTCAGCACGGTCGTACCGGCTTTTTTAAGCAGCAGCAATCCCGTACTCATGAATTCGGCCACACTGCTGTCCGAGCTCTCATAGTGCGCCCAACCGGTGGCATCCGCAACTGCGCCGCTGCCGTACACGGCCGTCACCACTGTCTGCGACACCGTGCCCGCCGGTGCGGGCGAAGTGATCCCTTCCAGGCGGATCGACGCAAGACCCGGCGCCGAGTATGAATCCCGATAAGACAGCGGGATGCGAAACGACGCTCCCTGCGCGATGTCGTATACGTACCCTTTGCTGAAGTCGTTCGGGTCCCGGTAAGAACGGATCGGCGTCGTGTCTCCGAGATCGAGGCGGTACTGCTGATCTCCCGGCCCCTGCGAGACGCCTACAATCTCGTAGGTGCCGTTGCGCACCCGGTCGTTATCGACATGGATCATCCGGCCGACCAGCGTCTGCGGCGAGAGTCCGCGCAGATCCAGATGCACGACGATCTCATTTGTCAGCGACATGTCTTTCGTAAAATCGGCGACTGTCCCGTTCAAGCTGCCGAACGGCTTCTGGATAGCGGGTTCGCCGATCGGTCCGATCAGCGTGCCGTCGTGCAGATAAGCCGACTCGTACGCCCCGTCTCGTTCCGAATATACCCCGAAAAAGCCTTGGAACCGGAGCCGGTTCTCCACCGTATACACGGCGCTGGGGTCCAGCGAATAGAAGATATAGTCTACTCTTCCGTTTGCGAGCTGCACCTTTACTGTCTGAACGGCGTCATCGGTTACGATCGCCCCGTCCTTATACACACTGAGCCGCTCTGCCGATGCGATCGTCCGGCTGTTCCGGTACGGCTCGATCACGGACGTGAACGTCGATTTCAAGTCCACTCCCTGTCGCTCGGCCACCATGTAGCGGACCGAAGGCGGGCTCTTGGCGTTATTCTGCGGCGGCTGCCCGCTCGCGAGCGCGACCTGATCGACGTCGCTAAGCATCGTCAGACGAAGATGAACGTTCGGATCTTCCGGATGAATGCCCCAGGTATCCTTCACTTTCCAGTCGACGCTGAACGGCGCCTGCGGATTCGCCGCCCGGTCCACATCGAACAAATAGTGGAACCCGCTGCCCTTGTACCCGCCGCCCGAACCGCTGCCCGGCTCCTTCTGCCCGTACGGAACGTCGATGCCCGCATACGTGCCGACATACCGGCCGCTGCCGTCCTGCTGCGGGACGAGCGTGAGCCCTTCCGCCGTTACCGCCGACGCATCCGCGCTGTGGAAGCTGAACGTATGGCTGCTTCCGCCCTCTACGCGGAAGAAGTCGACCGCATACGAGTTCTCCTCATCCACCCGAATCATCGAGGTCGTCCGGCGGTACGTCTCCGTGTTCGGATACACCCGCGGGGCTTCCACGTCAACCAGCTGCACATTCCCGTCTCCGTCGAAATGATGCGGAATGCCGACGATTGAGCCGCTCTGTTTGGACTTATCGACTACAACCGTATTATGGGAGATCGTATTCTCCGTCCATTCCATACGTTTCGGATCGCTGCCGGTGACGTCCGGATAACCGAGATCCGGGGCCAGATCCATCCCGTACGCATGAATGCCGAGATTCAGCGTATCCTTATGCCCGTGCCCGCCGTTCCGTCCGAAGTAAAGCCATACGTCCCGCTGCGTATCCTGCTGCGCGTGCTGCTCCCGTTCCCTGTCTTCCGGACGGACCAGAGCCAGCTTTTTGAACGCCGCGTAATACCCTGTCGCTCCCGGCGATTGTCCTTCGTAGACGAATGAGAGCGTATGCGGGCCCGCCTCCAGCCACCGGGTCGCCAGCGTGGAGAAGCTGTCCGGAGCCGAAGCGCCGTAAAAATCATACGAGCCTGCGTCCACCCCGTCGATGGCGACCTTGTATTTGCCGTAGCTGGGCGCTTTGTTCGGCAGCATGTCGATATCGTATTCGCCCGCAGCCGGTACGGAAAACCGAAACGTGATCGCCGCGCCCGCACCGTCCGTATTCTGGAACAGCAGCGCGTTGTAATTGGGCAAATATTTCGTTCCCCGGTTCGCGGAGACGATCTCCAGATCGTTAAACTCGTAGACAGTCCCGTTCGCATAAAATGGAGGGCTTCCGTCGCGGAGCGCCGCCAGTCCGTAGCCGCTCATCAGCGAGCTGTCCAGCTGCATCGGGCCTTCCGACGCGATTACATTCGCGATGTCGACAGCGACCTGCTCCGGATTCGGGGAGAAGATGCTTCCATGAATGCCGCTTGCCGAGCCGCCGTTTTTCAAGTAAATCAGTTGGGCGTGAAGCGGATTGCCCCACCGTTCGAAAGCCAAAATATCGTGGTTTTTGTCCCCGACCAAAGCAGGCGAGCCGAGAAATCCGGAGTCCCCGATCGACGGCGTATATTTGCCCAGCATCGTCAGACGGTAAAAGGCGGAGAACATTTTCTGAAATTTGACGTTGCGGTACAGATCGAATTCCGGATAACGTTCGTATCCGTCCAGAACCTCCGCCGCTTCCAGAAACGTGTTCAGCCACAAACCGTTGTAGCCGGGCGCCGCTTCGTTGCCCATCCCGTCCCGGTCGACTTCGTCCGCCAGCAGCCGGTTCAGGTCCCCGCCGGTCACCTGATATTGTCTGCCGTATGGCCGGTCCGGGTCCTGGACCACGATGAGCCCGCCCGACTGGAATACATAATCGAGCCACTGCTTGGAGGTGACCTCTTCGTCGAGCACGACCGCTGCCAGTGCCAGAGCGCTTTGGTGCATCCCGTTGTTGCCGCGGATTTGCGACTTCTGCATGCCCGGATAGACGATGCGCACGATATGGTCTTCGATGTTTTTCTGGATCGCCGCCGCGGAATGTTTCGGATTCGCCATCTGGTACGTCTGCGCCTTGGCCGACAAAAAGGTGGCCAGCCGATCCTCCAGAACCTCGATCTCCGGGAAAAAAGCGTCGTAGGCGAACAGAAGGCTTTTCACGAGTCCGGTCTCCCAGATGTCGTTCACCGCTTTCCCTTGCGCGGAATGGACGGCCGGATCGCCGTTATCGAATCCTTTGGCCCACGGATAAGCGGTCACGTCGAGGTCCGGATACAGATCGGCCACCCGGTCGAGCAGAATAAGACCTTTATAGGCATATTCCGCATCGCCCGTGTACAGATACGCATCCCGCAAGCTGTTCAGAGCTTTCATAATAAAGCCGTTGTACCAAATGCCCCAGTGGTTGTAGTAGGCGATAAAGGTCCAGATGTCGCCATTCGCTTCCGTCCAGCCCCAGCCGTCGTCGACTCCCCAGTCCGATTGCGGGTCGCCGGTATTCGTCAAATAGGGGGCTCCGTTGCTCAGAGCCTGCCGGTAGTCGAACACACCGTATTCGTTTATCCCGCTCTGGTAGAAGGAGGCGAAGTCGTTAGTCGGGAAAAATCGTCCGGTTACCGGACTTTGCAGCTTCCAGGGGTACTGGATCGGATCGATTTTCCAAGGGTAATTGCCGTAGCTGCTAATCGTGGAATCGTCCGGATCGGGACTGCCCTTCTGCCTTAATTTGTACCGCGTGGCGATCCCGAGACTGCGGGAGACGCTTTGCGGCGTCACGATACTCCACAGCTGATCGTCGCCAAGCGCCGCATAAGGCGCCGCGCTGGTCACCGCCGAGTCTCTCTGGGCCCGCGCCCAGTCGTAGGCTGCAATACTCGCTTGGGCGTTCGCCCGTTTGGCGTCGGTGTAGTAGGTGCTCTTCGTTTTGCTGCCCGTGACATTCCCGCTGAAATCGTCCGCTCTCAGCGTCAGAATAGTCGTCTTCGTCGTTCCTTCGGCGGTCACTTTGATCTTGATCTCGCTGCTTCCCGCCGACAGCGCCTGGAAGACGCCCGTTGACGGATGTACGGCGAATACGCCGGGATTGGAGCTGGCATACGTCACTTGCGAGATGTCCGCCGCCTCCAGCAGCGATCCGTCCGTTCGGGTGCCGTACCATTCTACCGTGCCGGTATCCCCGATCTGATACAGCGTCTTGGAGGTGGCGGGCACCAGATGGTCGAACAGCGACGAAGGGGTTGACGTAACTTCACGGAATGCGGCTTCGTCATAATAAGTCGTTCCTTTATTGGCGCTGGACAAATAGAGCAGCAATGTGGCGGCAACAGCCCCGGCCGGCGCGGCGGCCCGGATCTCTGTCCTGGCCCACTGCCCCCGGGTATCGTTCACCTTGGTGCTGACCGGAGTCAGACGTTTGCCAGCCGCGTCCCAAAACTCCAAATACAGATAAGAGTTCGTATCCACGTTGTAGGACATGACCGAGGCTTCGTAGTTCTGCCCGGGCGTTACCGGAATTTTGGAGCTGCGCAGCCCCGCCGACAGGGTGAGGTTCGTGATTTTGGCGCTGTAGGTGCCGGCGTACACTTGCTCGGTCGACGTCTGATACAGCTGGTTGTTGTCGTAAATCGTCCAGTCGGACGGCTTCCCGTTCGTTTGACTTTCGAAGTCCCGGTTTTTCGGCTGCAAAGATTGTTCAGCATTCACGGCAGTTGCCTCCGCGGATAAAGTTGGAATCGGTAAAGCAAACAAAGAAAGCAGGAGTGCGCAAACCAGCAACATACTTAATGCTTTGAAATGAAGGCGAGATCCCATATTTTGAGAACAACTCCTCTTACAAAATGGCAGTTCGTTTACAGCATTTGCAAGCGGTTACATGTTGTCCGATACGTTAAGCCGTTCTGCGGTTCTTGCTGCGCGTTATCCGTCCGGCGCCCATGCTCCGGGCGGAGCCTCCCTCCTTTTGGAAATTATTATTTACATGCATAATTTACATGACAAATTACCGACTGTCAATGAAAAAACAGAAAACGAATAATAAAAACGGCAGTCTGTCCCCAACGTTATTTTGCTCTTTTTCGAGCCAAACTTTGAACCGGATGACCTTGAGAAAAAGGACCTCAGTCTCCACGTTACAGTGGAAATTGAGGTCCTTTCGTTAGGAAATGGGGGCATTCGCGTGTTCTACGAACCTTTTGGGACAGCCCCTCCTTTGGCGTGCGCAAATCCAAATGCAAATATGCATACGTTCGTACAGGGCAGGATACGGCTCCCTCCGCTTCAACCGCTCGTTGGTGAGGTTTTGTGTAACCACTCGATTTCAAAATAGGTTCGTGAACAAAACAAAAAAAGAGGTGAAACACCTCCTCCGCCTCGAACTGCTAGATCCTAATCCTGACGTTTATGTACCCGATGAAGCGAGATGCCCGTAGATACTGCTTCCTATATAAAAACGACAATCGTCCTTAGGGAGAACGACTGTGTTTCAGCAGATGTATATGCGGGTAATAAAAGGTTAACCGAGGTTTCATTCCGAAGCCTGTTCAGGAGCGGCAACGCGCTCCCTGCACTCCAATCCTGCAAAATCCAACTAGAGAACGGCCGGCAGTCCGTCCACTGTATACGTCGTACAATCCGTCTGCACCGCAAGCGGCGGTTTCGGCGGGTTTGGCTGTTCCTTCACAACGTACCCCGTAACACCCATCTGTCTCATAATCACCCGGATGTCCAAACTGATCTTCACTCCGGCAGTATTCATCTAACTCCCCCCGATGATTGGAAATTAATCCCTAGTAATAGTTATCGCACGATGGCGGTGTAAATACTGTCAAAGTGTGTCGGGTATTCACATAAATTTTCATTTAAATTTAGACTAAGATTGCATAAATAACTAGAACGAAAGCTTCGGCTTTTACGGTCGATCCTACCCCCCGTCCTATTCGGCTCCGACTTCCGCACGACTGGCGCACCGGGATAAAACAAGGTATTTTCACCTAAAACGCCGCATCCGCTCATGTCCTTCGCCCCCTATCTTTCCCTTAAAAAATACTTAATGGAAATATTACCCTTTCGACAAGAACCAACTTTTTAGACGTAAATTTACTGTCGAAATGTGTAATCCGGCCGATTTCTATACCTCCAAAATTTCCCCAAGCTGCCCGGCGCCGGGCTGGATCTCCGATAGACAACCGGCAAACGGAACTTTATGATGAATATATATAGTAGACGGGAGGGATGTGTATTGAGGCAAAAAATTGCGCTGGTCACCGGAGGCAATTCCGGCATGGGGCTGGCTACAGTAATCGGGCTGGCCCGGGGCGGATACCGGGTCGTCATGGCATGCCGGAACGCGGAACGCGGGGAGACCGCCAGACGGGAGGCCGGACGGCAAAGCGGCTCGACAGCGATCGAAACGATGACTTGCGACCTCGGGTCGCTGGCGAGCATCCGGGAGTTCGCGGACCGTTATCTGGCCCAGTTCGATACGCTGGACGTGCTGGTCAACAACGCGGGAGTCGTCACAGTCCGGAGGCATACGACCTCGGACGGCTTCGAAGCGATGATGGGCGTTAACCATCTCGGCCACTTTCTGCTGACGAACCTGCTGCTCCCCGCCTTGCGCCGCTCACCCCAGGGCCGCATCGTCGTCGTATCCTCGGGGGCGCACAAAGCCGGAACGATCCGGTTCGAAGACCCTCATCTGGCGAAACGGTTTCATGTCGTAGCCGGCTATGGCCAATCCAAGCTGGCCAACATTTTGTTTACGCGGGAGCTGGCCGAACGGTTGAAAGATACGAACATCACCGTCAACGCCGTACATCCCGGAGCCGTAGCAACCAATCTCGGAGTGGATCGGCAGACCGGCTTCGGCAAGTTCGCTTACAGGCTGCTGAGGCCTTGGATGCAGACGCCTGCGCAAGGCGCGTCGACCGCGCTGTATTTGGCGATGAGCGACGAGGCCGCGGGGGTGAGCGGACAATATTTTTACAAGAAAAAGCCCGCAGCCGTGTCCGCCAAGGCGAGCGATGCCCTCTCGGCGAAACGGCTATGGGCTTGGAGCGAGCAGCAGGTCGGGCTGACCCGGGACGGGTGAGCCGAACGAACGGGCTGCCTGATTGTATTCCTATTTGTACGTGTTCAAAAAGTCCGGTTTTCAGCACCGAGAAGATGGGATGAAGCTAGGAAATGAGGAGCGGAGCGTAGTGGGAACTACGTGAGCACCGGAAGTTCCGGCTGAATTCCATATTCGATGTCGAGCAGGCTTCCAGATGGGCTTCGTGATCAAAAGCGGGCTTTTTGATCAACCTCTATTTGTACTTCGCGATCAGATCCATCTTGGCGTTCCATACGGTCTCGCTCATGTCGACCGGATAAGGCTCCGGGTTCATTTTGCGCAAATAAGGGTCCCAGAACAAGTCAAGCTGGTTGTTGTGATAAGCGCGGATCTCATCCAATCCCGGCAGACGGCCTACCTGCTTGCCGCCCTCGAAGACGGGCTGGAGCAGCTCGACAGCCTCAAAATCGGTTACATCCTTCTGCAAATACGTATGCACCGGATCAAACAGCTTCAGCTTCTTCGCTTCCTTCACCCGCTCATGCACGAACGCAATGTAATCGCCCTCGGCTTTGCCGTGCTGACCGACGATCCGGTATACGGTTTTCATCCCCGGCGTCGTAATTTTCTCCGGATTGCCGGATATTTTAATAACCGGCACGTAGTCGTCTCCCTGCTTGCGGGCGACCAGCTTGTATACGCCTCCGAGCGACGGATTGTCCGCTGCGGTAATCAGTTGGGTGCCGACCCCCCATGCATCGATGCGCGCTCCTTGAGCTTTCAGATCGAAGATCAGGTTTTCGTCCAGATCGTTGCTGGCCGTAATCGTTACATAGTCGAGACCCGCTTCGTCGAGCATTTTCCTGGCCTGTATCGATAAGTAGGCGAGATCCCCGCTATCCAGCCGGATTCCTCTCAGCTTGTGTCCGCGCTGCTCGAGCTGCTTGCCTACACGGATCGCATTAGGAACGCCCGATTTCAACGTATCGTACGTATCGACGAGCAGCACCGCATGGTCCGGGTGAACTTGTGCGAACGCTTCGAACGCTTCCAGCTCGGTATCGAAATCCATCACCCAGGCGTGGGCATGCGTACCGACGGTCGGGATGCGGAACAGTTTGCCCGACTCCATATTGCTCGTACCGTCAAAACCGGCGATATAAGCTGCCCTCGATCCCCAGATCGCCGCATCCGCTTCCTGCGCTCTGCGCGTTCCGAACTCGAACAGCGTATCGCGGGGAGCGACCCGTCGGATTCTCGACGCTTTGGTAGCGATCAGCGTCTGGTAGTTCATGAAGTTCAGCAGCGCCGTCTCGATCAGCTGGGCTTCGAAGATGCGCGCCTCGACGCGGATGATCGGCTCGTTCGGGAATACGACCGTCCCTTCGGGGACTGCATGGAGCGAGCCCGTGAACTTCAACCGCTTCAGCTCGTCGAGAAACGCTTCCTCGTACCCTTCGGATTGTTCGCGCAAGTAGGCGATATCGTCCTCGTCGAAGCGCAGGGCGTTGATATAATGAACGATCCGCTCCAGCCCGGCAAATACCGCGTACCCGTTGTTAAACGGATTTTTGCGGAAATAAGCGTCGAACACGCGTACCTGATTGTGCCGGTTCAGTTTCCAATGCGCATAGATCATATTGATCTGGTATTTATCCGTATGCAGTGTCAAATCCCCGTAGTTCATCGGTTGTCATCCTTTCGGCAGGGGGTTCCCCGTAGAGTGCCGGACAGTTCGATCCGGACGGATTCTTGATGTCGGCTCCCGGAATCAATCCGGAACCGGCTGGCCGCCGCTTAGCAGCGTAGCGCCGAGGGAGCCCCGGAAATGGCCGAGCGCCCAGTCGTGACCGGGAGGGTTAAACGTTGCGACCGCATCCGTATGGACGACAATGCCGAACCCTTTGTTGTACGCATCCACCGCCGTGTGCAGGACACAGATGTCGGTGCAGACACCGACCAGGTGCAGCTCCCGAATGCCCCGCTCGCGCAGCTTCAGCTCCAGATCCGTGCCGCAGAACGCGCTGTACCGCGTCTTGTCCATCCAGTACATGGCGTCGCGGTTGCGGCGGTATACGTCATCCAGCTTGCCGTACAGATTCCTTCCATCCGTTCCCCGGATGTTGTGCGGAGGGAACAGTTTGTGCTCCGGGTGAAGCGTGTCTCCCGCCTCATGAAGATCGACGGCCATAACGACCCAGTCTCCTTGCGCCGCGAACGACTCCGCGAGCTCTGCGATGCGGTCTTCGATATCGATCGCCGGCTGTCCGCACGGCAACTTGCCTACGACGAAATCTACGGTATAGTCGATGACGATTAAAGCTTTCATAGGGGTAACCTCCTGTGGGGGAATTTGGTTTTGCCTAAACGTTTTTTGGCAAACACACCTGGTACCTAGCCGTAAATCGACAGCTCCGGCACAAAACCGGTAAACCTGTACAACTGGGCGGCGCGCTGCGAATAGCGGTTCGACTGCTTCGGCTTGCCCTGCTCATCCTTCGCTTCTTCCAGCAAGCCGTGCCGGCTCCGGGTCGACGTAATTTTGCGGATAAAGTTCGGTTCCTCAAAATCCGGTACGACGGTGCGGATAACCTGGTACAATTCCCCGATCGTAAATTCGTCCGGCAAAAACTCCTTCGCAATCGTCGTCGTCAGCATCTTGGCCCGGACTCTCTCCAGCGCGTCCCGCACAATGCGGCCGTGGTCGAAGGCCAGCTCCATGGCCAGCGCCTCCTCCACCGGGAACAGGCGGACGTCCGCCGCGTCGTCCTGGGCTTTGCGAGCGGCCAAATAGCGCTCGTGCACGAGGGCGAAGAAGGCGTGTGAGATGATCCAGCCTCTCGGGTCGCGGTTCGGCTCGCTGTACACGTTAAAATATTCGAGATGAACGTCGGCTACGCTCGTCTCCTCCATCAGCTCGCGCCGCGCGCAATCATACATGCTCTCATTCTCGTCGCTAAACCCGCCGGGCAGCGCCCATTGGCCTTCGAACGGCCATTTCTTGCGCTGGATGAGCAGCACCTCCAGCTTGCGGTCCGGCAAAGCTTTTTTGCCCGTCCCTTTGTCCTCCGAAGTGATTGTAAACATGACGATGTCGGAGGGGGCTCCGTCCGGCGTCCGGTATTTGCTGGGCGTATAGTTGGATTCGTTCTCGATCTCGTCAGTCGGATGCATGAGCGTCTCCTTCAAATCGTGGTTTTGATAATGTCATAATGACATATTACGATGCGAATGTCAACTCGAGTTTCTGGCTTGAACGCACTACAGTTCCGTTATCTGTTCCAGCACGATCAAAGACCGATACGGTCATCGCCGCATCGGTCTTCTGTCACCGCTTATTCCTTCAAGAAACAACCACGATTTCTACAACGTCCTTCTTCCGTTCATCTTCCTCGGCAATCAGCCGAACCGTACGCATGCTTCGATCGTAAACCCAGCCTTCTCCCTCGACGCCGCAAGAGACATCGTCCTGATTACTCTTCTCCACTCGTTCCGGCAGCCTCGCCCCATTGATTTCAATGCAGGCGGGCTTCTTATCCGAATGGATCAGGATGTCGTAGCTGCGTTTCGCCGGCATTCCTTCATACATTCCGGCTCGCGGACTTATTCGCAGGACGACGGCATCCTGTTGTTGCCGGCATTCGATCCGCGTCTCGGCAACGTTGCCCTCCTCATACAGAAAAGTCGTCCCGTCGTCCTCATACAGCGTAAAGTTGCTGTCGCCATGCGGGTAAACATGCACCCCTAGACGTTCGACGGGCTTCTCTCCAACGTAGTCCATTTCGGGCCATTCGGGGATGATAGCTCCGGCGCGAACGAACAAAGCTCCTCCCGCATAAGCGGAAACCTTGCAGGCGACGGTTTGCGGGCCCGTGTACCGCTCCTTCGTCCAGTAATCGATCCACTCGCCTTCCGGCAAATAGACTTCGTCGGTAAAAGCGGCGACAAGGAAGGAGCCGCCGAACATATACTGTCCGAGCAGGTCGTCCGACTTCGGATCGTTCGGATACGCGAGCGGCATAGCACGGATAATCGGCATTCCCGTACGAGCGGCAGCATGCGCCGCTGAATAGATGTACGGCAGAAGACGATAACGCAGCTTCGCGTACATCTTGAACATAGCCAGCATCTTCTTATCCAGCAGCCACGGATGGCGCCAGTAGGCCCAGCTGTTCACCTGCGACCATGGCTGGAAAAACCCGAAATGGAGACCGGCCGGAGTAAACACCTCCATATCGCAGCTTGTATTGGCATGTCCGGACAACCCGTGATTCAGCAGCGATACGAGCGGCTTCGGCCCTCCGCCGGTGTCCCCTGCCCAAGTGGCCGCATATTGCTGGATGCCTGCAAATCCACCTGCCGTATAAATCATCGGTCTGCGTCCCGTCTGCTCCTTAAAGCCGAGATGCATCTGTTTGGCGAGCAAAATCGGATATAGATTGTGCATCTCTTCGTCGAGCATTCCATTGCCCCAAAGCCGGTCGGGGTGGTCGAGAACTTGCTGGGCGCCGTCCAGTTTGAACGCGGAGACGCCCTGCCTCACAAACTTGGTTAAATGCGCATACCACGCCTCGCCATGCTTCGTGACCCTATCCATATAGACCGGGTGCTGCAGCTTCGTATCTTGTTCATAATCGTCCGGATGAGTCCTTTGGAAGCCCGCATCCTCCGCACTCAAGCCGCTTGAACCACCGCCGGCATTTTCTTTCTCCCGGATCAGCCGCTCCTCATGCAAACTCATGTCGTAATCGGCACATAACCACAAACTCAATTTAAAGCCGAGTCGTTCCAAGGCGCCGAAGAAAGTGGAAGGTCCGCCGTCCGGCAACCAATACGGAACCGCAAACCTCTCCGGATGCCAGTTTTTATCCACCGAATAATCGTAATTTTTTTCCATCCAGCCCGGTTCCAGCCCGATCAAGTCGCAAGGGATGCCCTCCCGGCGAAAATTCAGCGCATCGTCGATCATCTCTCTCGCATTGGCCTGTTCATTGCACACGAAAGTAAGGCCGTATGCCCAGATCGGGAGCACCTGCGGTTTGCCGGCGATGGATGTGTAGCTTTGAAGCAGATCGGCATACGTTTCTCCCGCGAACAAGAAATAATCCAGTTCGCCGCGGCGGCCCCAAAATCGCAGCCGATCATTCACCGTGCTGCCTACATCTACGGCGTGTCGCCATGTCGTATTAATAAGGAGCCCCCATCCGTTGCTGCTCATAAGAAACGGAATCGGAGCATACGCTTTCACATTCGCCACCCACATGTTCGCCCGATGACCGCGTTTTTGAATTCGTTCACGCGTTTCGTCGCCCAATCCGTACACCCGCTCCTGTTCGGACAACAGAAACTCCGCGCCGAACCCCCGCTGCGGATCGGACCATGGCGGTATCGCATGGCGTGTCAGCATTTCGCCTCGTGCATTCATAAGTTCGATGCGGCCGCTGCTCTTCTCCACTCGAAGCTGCGCTCGTTCCGTACGGATGTCCAGCACGTGCTCCCGGTCGTTAACCGTACAAGCGGCATCCCTTTGCCGGCTGTCCAATATGCCGTAACGGATCAGCGCGGGTTCGCGGAAATCGTCGGCCGCACTTAAGCGGACGCGGAACGTATCCGGCGCAACAACTTGAATGTACATATGCCCGCCGCTTTGCAATGTTATTTTCATCGATTTATTTCCCACGCTTTACACCTCTTCTCCGGGGTATGCGCCTACTTCGGCTTTGCCGTCTGAATTTTTTGATTAGCCGTTTCTTCGGCATCGCGCAGCGCCGTATTGAGATCCTTCGCGCCGCTGATGGCTGCAATGACGGCATTGTAAAATTCGGTCGTGGCGATACTGTTATATCTCGTCACTGCGCTCGCGGAACCGTATTTTTGCGGCAGCATCGCTTTCGTATTTTTGCCTTTGAACAATGGCACATCTTGACCGAACGATTCTCTGACCGCCTTATTTTGCAATACGGTCAGTATCTTTCCTTCCTTCGACTTCTGCAGTTGGAACTCTTCCGATGTGAAGTAGGAGATGGCCTCGAACGCCTGATCCTTGTACTTGCTCGTATTCGTAATGTAATAGTACGTCGGGTAAGGCTGAGGCCCGACGGATGGCGCATCTTTAAATACGGGAAACGTAGCGATGTCGAAGTTCATTCCTTCCAATTGGGCGGCATGCGTGCCGGTTATCTCGAGGAACATGGCCGTATTGCGGTCTTTGAAAAACCGATTTACTTGAGTGCCGACATCCAGCGCATTAGCCGTCTTCTCGTAGCCGGGAACCGTATAATACCGTATGAAATTATCGGCAAACTTCTTCCAGCCATCCGTATGGATAACGGCTTTCTCCGATGCCGGGTCGATCGGATTGAGCGAACGGGCGTTCATCAGCGCCAAATGTCCGAACGGCATCGCCATCCCGTAGTATTGCGTATCCCCGTCTTTTCGCGTAAGCTTCTTATTCAGTTCTTCCAGGTCATCCCAATTCATGCCGTCCTTCGGATATGCAACGCCGAATTTATCGAACACGTCTTTATTGTAATAAAGCGCCGAAGGAGGAACGTACGCCGGGAGACCGTACATGCCGCCTTTTGCGATTTGCTTGGCCATATCGACCGTTGTCGGCTCCAGTTTGCTCAGATCGTAACCTGCCTTTTTGATCAGAGGGGAGATGTCGAATTCCAGCTTCTGATCCAGCAGCGTAGGCGGCGTCGCTCCGATCGAGCAAAAAATGATATCGATTGTTTGACCTGCGGCGATCAGTTCGGCTATGCCTGTTCCCGGCCTCGAACCGCCCACGATAAACTTGGGAGTCATATAAGGAAATTTTTTCTTGAGCGGCTCCCCCAACAATTGATTCAATCCTTCTTCGTCCCAATCGTTAATAAACGGATAATACAGGACCAGCTCGACCGGCTCTTGCGGAGGTTCGTTTGTTTTTCCTTCCTGTCCTTCCTTTCCGCTTCCGCATGCCGTCGTCATGCCGGTTGCCAGTATGAGCGACAACAGTGCCGCCGCGCTCGCTTTCCCGTTTTTTTGAGCCATCTCCCTTATCCCCTTTGCGAAAATATTTGGAATCTCCGAATCCCTTACACTGCAGTCCCTGCCGCGTCAATCCGCACCACGCCGTTAACGGCAGCAGTGCCGGCCGCTCCCAAAGTGGCAAGAAGCGTTTTTCTAGACATTTTGTCGGACATGTTTCGTTTCATGGGACGTTGCCTCCTTTCATGAATGACCTTCCTTATTGCTTTCTTTGCTTTCGTGGAATTACAATCATTGTATATGGAACCGCATACATTTCGTAGGACGATCGATTGCAATCAATAGGATATCGATGACTGTTTGAATAAGGAGGCATAGCGAGTTGAGCGCAAAATCGAACGGTATCGTATTTGAAATTGCCAGCGGCGGCTATTTGCGCGTAGATTCGGTATCTCCCGGTACGCTGCGGATTCGCCTTCATGAAACGGACGACTTTCCGGAATCCGCCCTCGAACGTTACGGTATCGTCTTACATCGCAGCTCGTGCGACTACGTGCTGGAATACGACGGTCCTGCTTGCACAATCCGAACGGACAAAGCGGCGCTTACGGTCGATACGCGGAACGGCTGTCTTTCTTTGCGCAATGAACGCGGCGAATTGCTGACGTGCCAGGCCGATCGCCCCTGGTCCGATGCCGCCCAAGGATTCGGCGCTCATTTCACGCTGGCGGACGGTGAGCGGATATACGGGCTCGGCGATGTGAAGAGAGATCGTATTCAGCACCGGGGACATCGGGCCGAGATGCGGATCGAGAATGTACACCGCTACGCCCCCGTTCCATTTCTAATGAGCAGCCGCCGATGGGGGCTTTTCATAAACACGACCTGGTGTCACGAGATCGATATCGGCCATGCGCAGCGCAACTTGTTGACATTCCAGGGGACCGGCGGGAAGCTGGACTTCTTCCTGTTTGTCGGCGACTCCTATGCCGAGCTGCTGGACCGCTATACCGGCGTGGTCGGAAAGCCGCTATTGCTGCCCGTCTGGGCTTATGGCCTGACTTACGTATGCCACCAGCAAGTCAATGCGCGCGAGATGGTGGACGATGCGCTCAATTTCCGACGGGCGGGTATTCCTTGCGATACGATCGGGCTCGAACCGGGCTGGATGGATTCACCCAGCGAATCCGTTCATAAAAACTGGCATCCGGAACGATTTGCCCTCCCTCCTTACTCCAAAAAATCCGATACGTTTATCGGCGCACTGGACAAGCTCGGCTTTAAGCTTAGCTTATGGCTTACCTGCACGCATGACTTGAGCATAGAGGAAGAGCGTTCGTTGTCGGAGTCGGCGTCTAGCGCAATCCAGGCGTTTACCGAAGCGCCCTGGTACGATCATTTGCGGAAGTTCGTCGATCAAGGCGTGAGCGCATTCAAGCTGAGCGGTGCACCCTTCGGGCTGGAAACGTCCGGACGAAGGTGGGGCAACGGGATGAGCGATGATGAGATGCACAATCTGTATCCGATTTTGCTCGCCAAGCAGCTGCATCTGGGTTATAAAGAGCAGACGGGTTTGCGGTCGATGATCTATATGGCCAACGGGTACGCGGGTATGCAAAGATACGCCGCCACATGGGCCGGTACTTCCGATCAGCAACCGGCTCTCGTTTCGATGCTCAATCATGGCATGTCCGGTCATGTCCATACTACCGAGGATATGGACGTTTCTACGCCCGAGGGTATCCACTTCGGTTTTTTGCAGCCCTGGTCGCAGGTGAACAGCTGGGCTTACTGGCACCATCCGTGCTTGCTGGAACACGAACTGCTGCGAACGTTCCGAACGTATGCCAAATTGCGCTACAGTCTGCTGCCCTATATTTATTCAGCCGCTCACAACGCCGCCCGCACCGGTATGCCGATCCTTCGCGCAATGCCATTGGCCTTTCCCGATGATCCGCATGCGGACGAGCTGCTGCATCAGTATATGTTCGGGGGCTCGCTTCTCGTAGCCGCATATACCCGTACCGTTTATTTGCCGGAAGGCGTCTGGTTCGACTATTGGACCGGCGAACGGCATACGGGGCCGAAGCAGTTGGAATATGCCGCGGTCGCGCCGGCCGGCGGACCGTTGTTCGTCAAAGCAGGCGCCATCATCCCCGTATGGCCGGAGATGAGCCATATCGGGCCGAAGCAGCCGGAGACCATCAGTCTCCACCTGTACCCGTATGGCGAAAGCGAATATGTTCTCATGGAAGACGATGGGGTAACTTACGGGTATATGGAGCATCGGATCGCCGAATCGAAAATAAGCTGCCGGACCACGGATAAGCGAACCACGGTTCGGATCGGTACCCGGAAGGGTCATTATGAGGGAATGCCGTGCAGACGCGGCTACGATGTCTACCTGCATGTTCCGGCCAAACCGCTGCAAGTGACGATAGACGGAATCTTGGCCGAGGAAACGGTCCATCCGCCGGAAACCGGTTCGGCGCGGGGCGGCTGGTATTTTGACCGGTCATCCCGGATCGTCCGGCTTGGCTCACAAGAGCATGAGGATAAACTGGAGGAAGTGACGATCGAAGTATGCTACGACGCCACTTTTCACCGAGAGAGCCAGACGAGGCATTTCCATCACGATACGCCTGATTCGCCCGGAACGAACGCGCATTGGGAGACGGAACTTGAAATCGGTTTGGAAACAGGGGATCGCGCAAAGGCGTTAGCGGCGCTGGAGGAATGGTGGGTCGAACGGATCGAGCGTATCCCGAACCCGGACGAAGCACGCGTCAACATGCTTATGATTTGCGGATTGTTCGTTCGCATCTGCAATCGCCAAGGATGGAACGTACAGACCGTACTCGACGGCGAATACGACGCTTTCGTAAATATACAAGCCGTTTTCAGGAAAGAACATGGTTACGACCTCATGCGGCGAGCGATCCAACAAGTTATCGAGTACCGGCGTTCCGCCAAAAAGTCCGATATCCACCCGCTGATTAAACAAATAACCGATATCGTGGAAAAAGAGATCGACGGCAATATAACGCTTCACACGATGGCCGATCGGCTGCACGTCAACTCCTCCCACTTGAGCCGGATGTTCAAGCAAGCCGTCGGGCAATCGTTCACCGATTACGTGATGGTCCGGAAAATGGAGCGTGCCAAATCGCTGCTTATCGCAGGCAGCAGCGTCTCGGAAGCGGCCTTGCAGCTCGGCTATAAAGATACGAGTCATTTCATTCGGGTGTTTCGCAAATATTGGGGGGTAACTCCCGGCGAATTAAAAATGTAACGGAAACTCCGGCTTGAGATCCTGCCCTATTCTCCAGGAAGACAATCACCCGCACCGGCTGCAGGCCGCAAGCAGCCAGCATCCGGGGGCGCGATTGTCGTTTCCTCCAATATCCATTATGATGGAGGAATAGACAAGTACACTTACCCGACTAAGGATGATTCCCATGCGAGCGGCCCGACTGTTAAAGCTTCCTTCCCTACTCCTCGTTCTCCTGGTGCCGGCTGCGGCCTATGCGGCTCCCGAGACGTCCGAGACGATCCGCAAACTCGAATTTCGCCCGCCCCATTCGGCGGCTGCCTCCGCACCGGCGTCCTCCGCCACCCTTCAAGGCGCCGACCAATTCGACATAGCCTGGAGGCTGCTCGAGCAGGCCCCCGGGCAGTTGACCGGCTCCGCCGACAATAAGTTCTACTACCAGGCCGCAGGGCGGACGATCGCCGTGCTGCCTTCGGGCGAGCGAACCCCGGCGGGTACGGCGCCGAGTCCGAACACGGGCGTGCCGGACGGCGTGAAGGTGACGGAGAACGGAATTAGTAAGGAAGAAAACGGCAAGATCGCGTGGACGTACAAGCCGGACGGCAACAGAAAGATAATGCCGGAGACGCTGCAAGCGGATGCGGCCAATCATATTTACTTTCAGGATAACGCTTCGAACTGGTACTCCTTGACCGAATCCGGGCGGCAGCGTTACATTCTGGAATGGGAAGGAATTCGCGACAAAGTGCAGTGTACCGCCGTGCCTTCCGGAGACGCGGTATGCGCTTCGCCGGCCTTCGGCCTGATCGGAATCCGCGAAAAAACAAATGCTCCCCGCCTTTATATCGATGGCAAGGAACAGTTCTTTTCCCAGCGTCCGGAAGTGATCGACAGCGCGACGTACGTGCCGCTGCGCGCGATAGCGGAATCGCTCGGGGCCGACATCGGCTGGGACCCGGACTCTGCGGAGGTGACGATCCGCAAAGGCAAAACCGTCCGCATCGCGATCGGCAGCGCCGAAGCGTCGATCGGCGGCAAGCGGACAGAGCTTAGCCATCCGCCCCTGCTGCTGGAAGGAACGACGTTCGTCCCGCTGCGCTTCATCGGAGAAGCCCTCGGCGAGAAAGTATTATGGGAAGAAGCGACCCGGACGATCCAGATCGCTTCTCCTTGACTTCACTCTTTACTGCGCGTAATCGCCCGTATAGTTGATCAAGGCAACGTCGACGACGCCCTCCACATCGGACAATTCGCTGACGAACGCCGTATTGTCGTCCCGAAGCCTCAGCTCCAGCGTCAGCTCGGTAAAATCTTTGCGCACCGTTTTCGACTTCAGATGATAGTTTAATTTGCGAATCTGTTCGCGAACGCTGTCGGTTGCCGATTCGGAATGGCGGATAATGAGTAGGTACGGCTGCTCCCTCACTTTCCGTCTCGACAGCCAGATCATGGCCAGGCCGACGGCGGCCGAGCCGATGATGGCGACCGGGTACAGCTTCGCCCCCGTGGCGATCCCCGCCGATACCGCCCAGAACATGTAGATCGTATCGAGCGGGTCTTTGACCGCCGTCCGGAACCGGACGATACTGAGGGCGCCGACCATCCCGAGCGACAAGACGATATTCGTGCTGATCGTCATGATAATCAGCGTCGTCAGCATCGTCATCAGCACGAACGTGACGTTGTAGTTGTAGCTGTAGACGACACCCCGGAACGTTTTCCGGTAGATGTAGAAAATAAACAGCCCGAGCCCGAAAGCGACGGCCAGTCCGATAATGACGTCGATGTAGGATACATTCCGGAACGCCTCCAGATGAAGCACGCTTTTCTTGAATAAATCCTGAAAATTAGTAGAATCCCCCACTGCAATCTTCCTCTCGCCTGATTCTCCATATCGTTACGGAGTGAAATGTTTGATCCCCAGCTCACGGCAGATGACGTACTTCGAGATCGCGGACCGGTTATGAGCGTGAGGCTGCGCCAGCAGCCGTACCGATTCCGGCAAGAAGGCGTTGAATTTGACCTCCATAATCGTCCGGCCGGTCTCCAGCGCCTCGACGAGGGCCAGATTCGGATCAAACAGATCGTACGTATTCACGGCTCCCGACAGCTTCTTGTCGAACGTGATGCGGACGTCCTCATATTCGTAGATGTACGCTTCCCGGATATAATCGACGATGACCGCCGGGCGGAATCCGCGCATTTCGACGGCCATGTAGAAATCTTTCAGGAGCGGGACAGTCGCATCCTTCAGCACCGATCCGTCCCCTACGAGCAGACGGTCGTACACGTCGCGGCTTAAGGACGCCGACTCCTTGCATACGTAATCCCCGTATTTGCTTTTGCGCTCCAGCTTGATGACCCGGTCGCTTCCGTTATAGACGCGTATCCGATATTTCTCGCGGCTGAACACTCCGTTATTTTTGTCATACAGCGCATGGTCGTGCGGCCCGTCGAAGTAGAGACTGCGCACGCAGTACCCGTCGGACGCTCCGGAGTGTTTGTCCAGCGTGAGCAGCGACGAGATCCGCTGGCGGAGCGCGACATATTCATGCGGGTTAATGTAATACTTCAACTCATGCCGTAGCTTTCGTCCGAGAAATAACACGTCTACTCCACCTTTATCTGCCTGATTCCATAGTAGGGATCGCCCTTCTCGTCCTCATACGAGTCGAAGGCGACTTGCTTGTTGCCGTTTTTGTCGCGGACTATCACTTTCCAGTAATACGTTCCCGGCTTCGGCTTGTCGATCGTCAGCTTCGTTGTCGTCAAGTTCGATTGCTGGCCGACAATCTGGGTGAACGCCGGATCTTTGGCTACCGACCAGTCGTAGTACAAGTCGTCCCCTTGCAGATCGAACGAATGGTCCCAGGTGAAGCTAAGCTGCTGGCCGCTCTGGACCACGTCGCCGAGGAAGATCGGCTTCGGTTTTTGTAGATCCTCTTGGAAGCGGGCAATCGAACGGCTCGGCGTTTCCGTGATGCGCTTGAATTCGGCGTCCAGCTTGTTCTCCTGGATCGTCCAGAAATCTTTGTCCGGCGAGCGGCGAAGATAAGGTTCCACGACGGACCGGTACGGCTCCAGCAGGGCGGAGACCGATTCGTTGTTGATCGACTTATGCAGCTCGTGAATCTTATTTTCAAGCAGACGGACGTTCGCCTCGCTGCGGAAAAACCGGCTGTGCAGCACGTTGCCCCAATAGTTGCTGATCCCGTTCGCATACTCGCTGATGCTGTTCAGCCCCCGCTGCAATTCCCAGGCTCCGTCGTAGTCCCACGGGACGAAGTACCATTTGTCCGAATTTAACGGAGAGTAGATCAAGTAGTTTTGCGCGTCCGTATCCATATTGTCCATCAATATATTGGCGGCGAGCCAGGTCATGTAGTTGTCCAGATCGAAATGCTTGGCTATGACGTCCTGAATCGGAATCGCCATATTATTCACGTCGTCCAGCATCTTAAGCAGCTTGTCGTGGTCTTCGCGGCCCTGGATTTCCAATACTTTCTCGAAAGCCTCTTTGTTGTAGCCCGGATCGGATTGCGATTTCAAGGCGTCGGAGTAGCGGAAAAACTCGAACATGACCGCCTTGTACAGCTGCCCGTTCGGGTCGAGCCAATGGTTTTTCAAAAACATCTCGTTCGGATTTTCGACGTGGGTGTACAAGCCGTAATCGACGAACGACTGGTTCGCTTTGCCCGGTTCGGACAAGTCTTTCACATACAGCCGGACGAACTGGGTCCTCAGGCTGGCGATGTCCGGCAGCGTCTCCAGGATGTCATAGCTGAACTTGTTGCGGATACGCGACGGGTCGTAGTAATGCTTGTTCAGGTTGAGGATGCGCTGGTCGCGCCATAGCCCCGCCTGGTTGTTCAGCCTGACTTTGTATGAGCGCTGAGGGGCGTACCGGGCCGTCTTGCCGCGAATGCTGATTTTGGCGTTGGCCTCCGTCGTTCCGTAGCCGAAGGCGCCTTGCACCGGGCCGCTTCCGTCGGGCGCGCCTTCCTGGAAGATCATCTTCAGCTCGCCTTCCTCCATCCGGTCCGTAATCCGGTTCAATTGGTACCAGCTGAGCGGTTTCGCCGCATTTTTATCTTCAGGCAGTATCGTCAAATACAAAGGAATGACCGACGTATCCTCATCCCGCTCGTACAGCCGCTTGTCGTCGATGAAACGTTCGCCGGACATCGCGGGAACGACCGTCGCCCCGGGTGCGGCAGTCTTGCCCGGCTCCCCGCCCTCCTCCGAGCACGCAGCCAGCACGACGGACAAGACGAGCACCGAAACGGCGGTTGCAGCCGCCTTGCCGCCCCCTTGCTTCCAGAACGGAGGCTTGGTTCCGAATCCCGGTCCCGAAGTCTTGGATGTAAACGCGGAAGGCCGAGCGCAGAACGTGTAATAATCGATATTCCGGACGTAGGCCACCAGACGCGTCAAAGCTAGCACGAGCGTCACGAACGCGGCGAGAAACAGGCCCAGCCCGTGGTTCTCGGAGCTCATCGTCCAATACGTCATCCCGGCGTTCAAGACGACGAACAAGCCGCTGATGACGAGCGCTCCCTTCCGGTCGTCGAAGTACAGCATAAGCAGCATGACGATAAAGGCGGTAATAAACAAAAAGTAACCGAGCACGAGCGTCATAAACGTATCGAGCTGAACCATGGAGAAGCCGATCATCGGCAGCAGCTTGATGCCGAGCGCGATCGAGATAACGGTAAACAATAGCTGTAGTTCCATAATAAAACTGATCTCCTGCATCAAAGTTTGCTGCATCGCTTGTTTGGCGCGTTTCACTTCGTTAAACGTGCCGCCGTTCAAAATCCTATCGTAGTAGTCGCGGTATTTCTCGTAAAACGACGTTTCCATCGAGACGACAAACGCCACCAGCGTAGGCACGATCGTCAAATAGGCATAAAAAACCGGCAAATCGTAAAACGGGGATATCGCATACTGGTCCGCAACGCGCGCGCTGTAAGGCCCGAACCAATAAACGAAGCTGTGGATGTACACCCCCGAGTAAAAAAACGTCCCGATCCCGAACAAAGCGGGATACTTGCGGAAGTAGCCGAGAAAGCGGAAGTACAGCCGGCTCGACTTCGGGGGGAACATCTCCTCGAAATGGCGGGCCGACAGCAGCACGATCACAAAAAATCCGATCGCCATCATCGTCAGCACCGCGGTCGCGCTTTTGAACGGAGTCAGCGCCAGTACAAGCCAAGAGCCCAATACCGCAATCGCCACGCCGTACAAGAAATTGCGGACGATCCGCTTGTAATCTTTCAGAGCCGACAAGTGGACCGTCTGCAGCCAGATAATAATCAGCTCCGAGAAAAAGAGGAACGCAGCCGCCTTGTAGCCGAATCCCGCCGTAACGCCTCTCAAGAACAGCCAGGCGCATACCGCGCCGAGCGGCAAGCATACAGCCGCAGCTCCGTAAAACGAGGAGAGCATATGCTCGTATTTCTTCTCGAACATCATATCCGCGATAAACCGGGTGAGCAGAAGCGACAGCCCTCCCGTAATCAGCACGGAAAAGATGAAGCAGTACACGACCGTCGCCAGAAACAGCTCCTGCTCCAAATAGGCGGCTCCGGTCGACGCCATCAACCGTTGCATCAGGATGATCATCGAGATGCACAGCACCATCGGCCCGACCGTCGTCAGCGACGAATAGCCGTATGCCCGGATGCTGCTCAGCAGTCCCTGGTCGCGGAACAGCTTTCTCAGCTCAAAACCTATGCCCGCCATGGTCTCACCTCCTCAAAGGATGCATACAGCCGCTTGTAGCTGTCGATAAACTTCCGGTGCGTGTAATGCAGACGAATGCGCTCCAGCCCGTTGCGTCCCATCTGCTCGCGCAGGGCGCGGCTCATGCACAGCTGGACGACTGCGCCGGCCATCTGATCGTAATGCATAACCGGCACGACGATGCCGGCCGGACCGATCCCGTCGTCTCGCCCGAACAACAGCTCGCGGCAGCTGCCGACGTCGGTCGTCACGACCGGCCTTGCGCTCGCCATCGCCTCCATCACCGCGAGCGGCATCCCTTCGCTTACGCTCGACAGCAGCATGAGATCCATCCGCCCCAAGTAATCCTTGATGCGGACTGAGCCGGTAAAGATGATGTCCTCCACCTGCAGCGATTCCACGAGCTGCAAGCATTCCTCGTAGTACTCGTCGTTTTCCTCCGCAGGCCCCATGATGTACAGCTCCGCATTCGGCACCTGCTGCTTCACGAGCGCGAAGCTGTGGATCATCGTCTTGATATCCTTGATCGGCACGATGCGGACGATCGCGCCGATACGGATTTTCGTCTCCTCCTTCGGAGGCATCTGCGCGACATCCGCATAGTCCTGATCGTTCACGCCGTTCGGAATAATCTCGATCTTGTCCGGATCGCAGCCCAGCTCCATCTCGATTTCCCGGTTGCGGTTGAACAAAGTGATGACCCGGTCGGTATAATCGTAGGCGCAGCCGGACAGCCGGTAGAAATATTCGATCCACAAATCCTTGAAGTATCCTTTGACCCAATCCGCTTTAATGATCTCCTCTTCCCGCTCCCGGGAGTAGATGCCGTGCTCGGTCAACAAATACGGCTTGCCGTACAGATGCTTGGCGAGCGCGCCGATCACACCGGCATAACCCGTCGATACGCTGTGGTACAGATCCGCCTCGGGGATATCCTGGCGCACCGCCTGGAACAGCGGCAGCATCATCGAACGGACCATCCATACCATTTCCGTAAACGGGATTTGCGAATACTTGGCGCTGCACAGCTCGACCAGGATGTCGAAGTAATCTTGGCTCATCAGAAAATCGGACGCCACCACGAACTGCTCCGACCGCAGCAGCGCGAAAAGCCCGGCCCAGTCGACGTCCCCGTCTCCGGAAAGCAGCGAACGAAACGAGGACTTCTGCGCCGCCGTTAGCCGGATACTCCTCCGGCTGCCTCCCGGCTCGTCCAGCAGCGCGTCCAGAAACGTTTCCTTGACTTCCGCGACGTTCGGCGGCAGCTTGTATTTGAACTGACCGCGCTGCTGCTCCTGCGCGCCGATCGTGTAGATGACGAACTCGTGCTCGGGCATGCTGGTCATCAAAGAATGAATCCAGCTGGAAACCCCGCCCGTTATATAGGGATAAGAGCCTTCGGCGATGATGCAGATCCGCATAGTTTTCAATCTCCCAACCCGATTTCAAAGTTTGCCTGAACCGCGGTGACCAGATAGGCGGACTCGTCGATTTTCTGCACTTTGCAGCCCGACATCGTTTGAATGGCCCGCTCCGTCCTCAATATGAAGTGCTGCCGGGTGCGAAACGAGTCGATTTTGCCGCTGATCTTCCCTTCCTGGCGTGTAAACTCGACACGGCTCGTCAGCACCTCCTCCATATCGACGGCCGCTTTGGAAGAGGTCGAATGTCTCAGCCACGGATACACGCGGTCAAGCCGCTCCAGCATGGAGGAGAAGCCTTCGTACAACTCCTCCCACGACATATCGTTGTTACGGTCCTCGCTGAGCAGATCGTCCGGGTGGATAAAGTGGGAGAAGAAGCCGAACAGCGTAATCGAATTGGCCATCATCCAACGGTCGAACGGCTGTTCCAGATACCCCGACGTCAGGCGCGGCATCTCCAATATTCCGTCCGGCGCCACCTCGAATTCCTGCACGTAGGCGCGTCCGGCCTCATCGATTCCGTACAGCGACGAGATCACCGCCATACTCGGCCACCCTTGCTTGAGCGCCTCCCGGCCTTCCGGGCTGAGCACATTGGAGGGGGGAACGTAAGAGAGCATCGTATAGTTCGGGAATGCCTTGCCCGCAAACTCCACCGATTCCTTGATCGATTCCGTCATGTCTTCGACCGATTCCCACGGCATATAGCCGTACCAGGCGGCTACGTCCCGGCTTCGCTGAAGCGACTGATGATTGTAGCCGTGAAGGCCGATCTCTCCCCCGCTTTTGAGCACCTCCCGGCCGTAGCTGAGAAGTCCTTTCAGATCCGCGTCCACCGGCTCCCGAAACGGAGGCTTGACCTGGTCGTTATAGGACTCGATCAGAGCCGCCGTATATTTGACATCGAACCGTTTGGCCACCTTCAGCATGTCCGGCCACCAGATTTCCTTGAAAAAAGCCGGAGTGTCGCGGCGGTAGTCGCGGAAGATACCTTCGTTGATTCCTTTCGGAATCGGCGCGGGGAAATCGTCGATATAAAAAATTTTGGAGTTGAAGATCGGATAAATAAACTCCGGCTCCAGCATGCTAATCGCGCCCGCCAACAAGCCGCGGTTTACTTTTAAAGTCAATATCGTTCCGTTGTACACCATGAACTTGCCCTTGCCGTACGAATAGTCCCAGAGAAGCGGGATACCCTCGGCCGACTTGGCCAGCACCCGGCTCTTGTCGTCCAATTCGGCGACCACCGACGTATTCGTAATGATCGGAGCGTCGATGACGAGCCCCTTCTCGCCGATCAACACGTTCGAGGTCAGCTCGATTCCGTTCGAAGGCAGGATGTCCTTGGCTGCGACGATGCCCATTTTCCGATAGATGCGATAAAAGGTGTCGTCCAGTTCGGGGATGACCGCGAGAAACACGTAACCTCCGTTCTCCACATAGCCGGCGAGCGCCGTCCCGTCTGCGCCCAGCAGCTCCAGACGCTCCGTCGCGACGATAACGGCCGCGCAGGAGCCCGGCTGAAATCCGCCGCTGCTCACATCGAACGACCGGATCGGCTTTTTCATATACTTCAAAGTATGCTCCGCCTGATCCTTGATCTGTACGCTGTAAGACTCGCGGCCCTCGTAGACCACGCAATAGGGAGCTCCCGAGGACGCCAGCGCGGCCTTGTCCACAAGGGCGGGCTTCCATGTCCCTGCTTGAGCCGGCACCGCCTCGTTCCGGCTGAACTGCAAAACGTAGCGGGAGCTCGTCAGTTGAATCGCAAGCGCGAGCAGCAGCACGCCCGCGATAATGATATAAACGTTTCGTTTCAGTTTTACTTTCGTATCCATCTCATGTTCCTTCCGACCAGAATCTCACGGTTGTTAATGCCTCGTTCGACAAACGAATCGGAGATTGCTTGAGTAGGTCCAGCGTTTCCTTCAGCTTCTCGATCGACTGGACGGTGAAATATACGTTCATCAGGCACAAGTAGGCGTTTTCGTTATGCGGACAATGCCGCAGGAAGCCTTCCGCGCACGCTTCGGCCGAAGCGTATTCGCCCAGCTCCAGATCGGTTTCGATTTTCTCCGCGTACGCCTCGGCCGACTCCGGCTCCAGCTCGAGCAGGCGGGCCAGCACAGCCGAATACGTATACCGGTGCTTGGCGAGCGTCCGCTCATCGAGAAATCCGCTGCGCATATAGTTTTTTAAAACGTCCGCATAGGAACGGAGCAAGTACGGATCGTCCTTGTTCTCCTCATACTGGACCGACAATTGCTGCAGCGTCAGCGTCAGCTTGCGCTTGATGCCCGTAATGGCGCTGACCGCATAGTGGGACGTCTCCGTATCTTCATTGCTGACCGCCAGACGCAGAACTTCCAGATAGTCGAGGGAATCCTGCTTGAGCAGATCGATCATTACTCTCCGCCGAGTGGAAAAGTCGTTGACGAGCAGCGCTTCCTCCAGCGGCACGACGTTCATCTCCTTGACGGTGTCCGGGCTGTCGTACAGATTGGTTTGCTCCACGTCCCGGATGCTGAAATGATCGAATATTCCCGATTCGACCGGGCGGGATTTCCGCTCTCCTCTGCCCCCGGAGCGGAAAAGAGGCAGCAGGAAGCCGACCACGGGCAGCGAGGCGGCCAGCGCGAAGCGGGTCCACCCTTCTCTTCTGTCCTGCCTGTAAAGGATTCCGAACACGATGCCGCATACGACGATATAGACGAGCCACGCGATCTCAAACATACTGGGCTTCCTCTTCCGCAACCGTCAGGGTAACGCCGTTCCTCTGCAGCCGTTCCAGGACGAAGGCCGCATCCGCCAAGCTGGAGTTGCTGAGCAGCACCATCAGCTCCCCGCCCGGCCCGATCCCGATATAGTCCGTTTCGCGCAGCGAGCCGGAGATTAGATGGGACAAGTCGATGGTCAGCTCATTGCCGTCTCCGGCGGACAACAGCACGTATTCGGTCCCGTGCTTCGCTCTGCCGATCCGTTTGCTAACGAGAATGTCATGGAACACGTCGGGCTTCAAAACGGGCGTGCCGTCGATGTATCTCACGTTTTCCGTCGCCTCCACGAAGGAGAGCGCTCTGGACAAAGCGGAGGAGACGAGGTCGACCGTAATTTTGAACAAGTTCTGATAGTACAACGTGAAATGGTCGAATTTCATCCCGTACAACGCGACGACCGCGACCACTTCTCTTCCGTTCCATACCGGCGCGGCCATCAGCGGAGCGTCAGCCTGAAGCTCCTTGTTGACGAACAGCTTCTTGTCGTGCAGCACGTGCCTGGCGAAATCGACGTCCTCCACCTTGATCGACTTGGCGACCTCATAATCGCCCGAGCCCGAGCGGGTTACGAGACGAAGATAGTTCCCGTATTTGTTGACCGTATAAATCGATACGACCTGTACCTTCATAATCGATTCGACTACGCTGACGGTTGAGTTGAAGATGTTCTCGGGCTCCAAACTTTCCAATTCCTTCGTAACGGAGTAGATTTTGCCGAAGCTGTCGCTGCTGTTCATCACCTGCAGCTGGAGCTCGTCCTTCACCAGCCGCGTCTCCGTGTAGATGTCGTTCAGGAACGCGTACTTCTCCTCCGTCGTTTCCGTCTGCCGCTTCATATTGCGCAGCGCGAGGTTTTTGCGCTCGATGGCGTAACCGACGACGAGGCCGATGAACAAATAAACGGCGGTATGGAAAAAGAACTCGGTATCGTGAAGCAGCGACACGAATTCGCGCCCGTTGTCCAGCTGCTGGTACACGTAAAGCGCGACGGATAGCGCGACGGCTATGAGCGACTGGCGGTTCCCGTAAAGAATGCCGAGCAGGATAATGTAGATCAGCCGGAAATCGAGAATATCGTACATGCCGTTTTGCAGCGACAGCGTGATCCAGGCGGTAACCCCGAACGCGAGCGCGTTCTCCGCATAGGGGAGCGCTTTTTTGACCGTCGTCCAGACCGGGGAGCCGTCCGCCTTTACGTCAGCCGGCCGTTCTTCCGAGCGCTTATGCTCGTCGGCAAACCACCGGTACGTCCGGCCGAGCCCTTCCTTCAGCGAATATTTCGGCGCCCAGTCCAGATCTTTCTTAATCCGCGAATTGTCGAGCACCGAGCGGTAAATATCGCCGGAGCGACCTTCCTTGTAGGTAACGGGAATCGGTCCATGCAGCGACTGGAGCGTGTCGACCAGCTCGTTCACGCTCGTCTCCCTGTTCGTGGATAAGTTGTACACCCCGGTCAGACTTGAATACGAGGCGCGGTAAATCGCGTCGGCGATATCCTCCACGTAAATAAAATCGCGTGTCTGGCCTCCGTCGCCGAATATCATCAATTCCTTCGCATGGAGCGCCCGTTCGGTAAAAATCGACACGACTCCCCCTTCGCCGACGCTTCCCTGGCGGGGGCCGTACACGTTAGAAAACCGGAAACAAATCGTCTCCAGCCCGTAAATGTCCTGCCATTTCCGGCAGTAGGTTTCCCCGATCCATTTGTTCAATCCGTACGGGGAAATCGGCTCGCACTCCTCCGACTCCGCGAGCGGCAGCCGGTCGTTCTCCCCGTATACGGCGGCCGAGGAGGCGAAAATAAACTTTTTGACGCCATATTTGTGCGACAGAGATAAAATGTTGGAGAGCCCGAGAACGTTGGATTTCGTATCCAAACGCGGATTGTCAAGCGAGGTCGATACGTTTACTTGCGCGGCCAGATGAACGACCACATCGAACTTGGTGCTCCGGAATATTTCTTCGCATTTGCGGTCTTCGATGGAGACGATATAACTTTTGTGCTTGAAGGTAATGTTGCTCTTGTCCCCCGAGGACATGCTGTCTATAAGCGAGACTTCATACCCTTCCTTATAAAACCGTTCGGCTACAAAAGATCCGATGAATCCGTAGCCTCCTGTTACCAGTACTCTCAAGTTAATCACCACTTCTTCGCCCGTAATATTTCGACAATGAAAGTGATTGTACGACATCGATCTGAACAAAAACTGAACTAGTTTCCTATATAGCCAGATTTTCCCGAGTCGATATATAATGGTAGAACTATACGCATTCATGGATGGAGGACTTCCTTTGCGCTTGACCCGAAGTTATGCACTCGTTGCCGTCCTGATCGCCGCCGGCCTGTCCGGCCTGCTGATCGCCAGTCATCTTCGCGCCGATACGAAAATCCAGGCCGTCAGCTACATGTCGGCCGAAACCGACCTTGTGCTTGCCAACCCCTATATGGGATTCGCGATCGATGCCAAATACGACAATGCGGTGCAGCCGTTCCGGCTCGCCCACGCCAATCTCTCGTGGCGGGAACTGGAGCCGGAAAAAGGGAAATACGCGTTCGAAGCGGTGGAGAAACGGTTTCATTTTGCGCTCTGGAAGCAGCGGGGCGTTCATCTCATTTTGCGTGTTATTCTCGATTACCCCCGCGAGCAGTCGCATATGGATATACCGGATTGGCTGTATGAAGAAATCGGCCAAAAAGGGGATTGGTACGATAGCGATTACGGCAAAGGCTTCAGCCCGGATTACGGTCATCCCGCATTGATCCAAAACCACGAGCGGCTGCTGAACGCTCTGGGAGAGCGGTATAACCAAGATCCGCAGATCGCCTTCATCCAGCTCGGCAGCCTCGGCCATTGGGGCGAGTGGCATACGCGGGACGACGATCAGGGCTTCATTCCGTTTCCGAAACGGAACATCTCGGACCAGTACGCCGAGCATTATGTCCGCGCGTTTCCGGACAAGCATCTGCTTATGAGGCGGCCGCATCAGGTCGCGCTCGATCATAAGATGGGGTTGTATAACGACGCCTTCGGAAAATCGAAATCGACGATCGACGGCTTCCTGAAGTGGTATACGGAGGGATACAAATCTTGGCTGACGGACGAGGACGAGCCGGCGATGCCCGATTTCTGGGCGGCTTCGCCGAGCGGCGGCGAGTTTTCCAGCGGCTCGTATTTTAAGGACAGCGTGATTGAGGAGACGCTGCGGCAAGCCCGGCTGACGCATGTCACCTGGATGGGGCCCAGCGCGCCTTACCGGGAGAAGGATGCAGCGATTCAGCCGAACATCGACCGTTTTCTGAAAACGATCGGCTACCGCTTCGTTTTGACGAAAGAAACGCACGAGAAAGAAGCGACGGCCGGCAAAAGTCTGCCTATTTCGCTTGCGGTGAACAACCGGGGAGTAGCGCCGTTTTATTACAATTGGCCGCTCGAGCTGTCGCTTGCCGACGGACAAGGGACGATCGTGGCCGCCGTCCGGACCGATATCGATATTCGGAAGTGGCTTCCCGGCGAGCACGAAGCCTCCTATGCGCTGCCGCTTCCGGATCATCTCCAGGAAGGCACGTACACGGTAAACGCCGCCATTCTCGATCCGCAATCCGGGAAACCCGGGGTCGAGTTTGCGATGGACGGGAAAAGAGCCGACGGCCGTTATGCGCTGGGCACCGTTCTGATCAAGCCCGCCAAGAAGTAGGCCGCGCGGAGGCGGCTGTTCAGGACTTGCTTTTCCATCTCTCGTACCAGAGGCGGACGGCTTCCTGCGGCTGGGTACCATACTCCCCGCGCAGCATCTCTTCCAGACGTTTATGCTGCTGTTCGACGGAGCCGCGGTCCCCTGCGGCTTCGTACAGCTGCATCAGGATGAAGTAGGTTTGCTCCATGTACGGATAGAGCGATTGGACCCGGAGATGGAGCGCAATCGCTTCCGCGTAGTTGCGGGAAGCGATGAGATATTCCCCTACCGCCATCGCGTGCTGAATCCAAAGCACCCTCAGCCGCTGGCGCTCGCTTTCCGCCCAGATATAGGCGTTGTCTGCCATATAATCGCCGCGGTACAGCTCCAGCAAGCTCCGATGCTCCGGCAGCGTCGCGGCCGAGATCGGGGGCGCTTCGCGCAGGCCGTGCTCCCAGTCCGCGACGTCCAGCTTCGCCTGGTTCATCTCAAGCTGGTAGCCTTCGTCATAGCTTAAAATGCGCATGTTGACCCCGGCGTTCTCCAGCATTTTACGAATCTGGTACACCGCCGTATACAGCAAGGTATACCCTTTCTTCCAATCCGCTTCCGGCCATAACATATCCAGCAGCGTGTCTTTCCTGACCAGTTGCCCCCGCTGATGGACCAGAAAAGCGAACAGCTCCTGCGCCTTCGACGTTCTCCAGCGAATCGCGGCCTGCTCCGCCGAGCCTGCGGGCAGCTCGATCTGCAGCGATTGGAAACACCGGATGAGGAGCTGACTGTCCGGAACAGGGACGGCCGCTTTCTCCGTTTTCTCGAAGAGCCGCTTTGCCGTTTCGGCCAGACGCTCCCGCTTCACCGGCTTCAGCAGATAGTCGATTGCGCTCAGCTCGAACGCTTTGACTGCGTAATTGTCGTAGGCGGTCACGAACACGATCTTCACCGAAGGCAGCCGGCTGCGTATTCGCTCCGCCAGTTGGATTCCGTTAATCTCGGGCATCTCGATATCGAGAAACGCCACGTCCGGCTCCTCGCGAGTGATGGCCTCCAAGGCTTGATGAGGGTTCGTATACTTGCCGATGACCTCGAAGCTATCGATTTCCCCGATCAATCTCCCCATAACTTCAAGAGCCAAGCGCTCATCATCAACAAGGATTACTTTCATATGTCACGGCTCCGATCCTTCTGTGCGATTGTCTACTTGCCGTTTCCCCTATATTGAATCACGACCCATTCTTTGGTACATTATATCACGCCTTTCGGCCAAGCACTATGCGTCCGTCCTCCCACGCGCCAAGGTCTGCCGGCATATGCGGGCCTGCGCGGCCCGGGCATCCGTTATCCATTGACCTCGCCTTCGTTTACGGCTAGCATAGAGGTAAACAACAAGATAGGAGCATGCCGGATGGACGCCGTCAAACCACGCATCGCAATCGATATGGACGAAGTTATGGGGGACACGCTGGGCAAAATGCTCGAGTGTTACAACCGGGACTATGCGGACTGCCTCACCGTAGACGACCTCCGCGGCAAAAAGCTGCGCCATGTCGCCAAGTGCGGCTCCGAAGTATCGAAATATTTCGAGGACCCCTCCTTTTTGCGGGATCTGAAAGTGTTACCGGACAGCCAGGACGTGATCCGGGAGCTGCAATCCCGGTACGAGATCTTCATCGCCACCGCCGCCATGGAGGTGCCGGCTTCGTTCGCCGCCAAGTACGAATGGCTGAAGGAGCATTTCGACTTCATCCCGAACACCCACATCGTGTTCTGCGGTGACAAAAGCATCATCAACGCCGACTATCTGATCGACGACCACGCCTACCAATTCGAGCGCTTCCGGGGGCAGGGCATTCTGTATACCGCTTCGCACAACATCGAAGAGACCCGCTATCCGCGCGTCAACAATTGGCGGGAAGTGGCGGATCTGTTTTTGAAATAACGAGGTTTGGAATGTCCCGGATTGGACTTGGCTTCGGATAGTGGAGCTTAACCATAGAGTGTATTCGTTCAACTTATGCAGCTGCGGGGCTGACTCAGTGGAGATTTTTCCTGGTGGGACAGCCTTTTTTGTGCCGTCACACGCCTGTTTTTGGCTACGGACAAGCATATTGACGCGCCGAGCTGCATATAAATGCTTTCGTTGTTCACTTTATGCAGCGAGGGAGAGTACGATGGAGCCTCTGAAATTGCACAAGCGTCAACCGTCCAGCAAGCAGGAACGGGTCGTGGAGTATGTCAAAAAAAACTATACGGGCCTGTACAACGCCTGCAAGCAGTGGAAGGCCCAGGAAGGCGCAGCGGCGAAAACGACGGCGCAGCCTTGATCGTATAGGGGCGGAACGAAGGTTCCGGCCCGTCTTTTTTTAGGAAAATCCGGCGCACGGGATCGCGCCGGCCAGCAGCTGCGCCGATATGGCGGCGTAACTTGGCGGCGTAACTTGGCGGCGTAACTTGGCGGCGTAACTTGGCGGCGTAACTTGGCGGCGTAAAAGACGCCCTTCCCAGATTCCCCAGGGAGGGCGTCTTTTACATGTGCCGAGGTTTGGAGAGGAGGCTGAGCGGATAACCTCCCGGATTTCCTCCCTCATTTCGCGAAGGATGTCCCGCCGCCTGATAAGCGCATTTTAGGTGTCCAGCCCAAGAAGGTTACTGCAATTGGTTTCCCTTGTCCTGCTCTTCCCTGCCCTTGTCCTGCTCTTCCCTGCCCTTGTCCTGCTCTTCCCTGCCCTGCCCCGTCCTATCCTTTCGCCTTTGGCAAAACGCATATCGCCGCCGTTACTCGTACCAATAGGCGGGCAGCGCTTCCCGTTCCTGCTCCAGCAGCTCTCTGATGATATGGTCGGCGTCGCCGATCGAATTGACAAGCGGATCGGTCATCATCGCCCTTCTCAGCTTGACAAAGCTCCGCTCCACTACGGCTTCGGCGGTAAGCTCGTGCGTATCGAGGACGAGCTCCTGCATCCCGCGGATCCCCCGCGGCATTTCCCCTACCGGCCGCGGTACGATCCCTTCCATCGTCACATCGCAGAGCAACTCGAGAAAAGCGTCGCCGCTCATATTGGACACCGCCCCGCGGTTTAGCGTGTTGATATAAAACGGCTTGCCCAGTCCGCCGACCATATTCTCAATAATATCCGTCGCATGATCGGGACCGAAGGCGGTCTTAAACTCGGAGATCGGCTTCCGGCCGGTTATAAAAGCGTCGACCTGCTTCCACATCTCGTCATGCCGCTTGTAGCGTTCTTCCGTCTCCCATATATGCAGCGGCGGAACCGGCTCCACCGTCTTGCCGAGCCCCTGCCAAAAGCGCACGTATTCCTTCGTATGGGCGACACACGTGGGGATGTATCCGAAAATATCGTACAGCTCATACCCGATCGCGTCGTTGTACGCCGCCTTGGCTCCGCGATCGCCGCCGTCGGTGCCGGTTTCCGCCGCTTTGCGAAGCGATTCGGCGATTAATGGAGCAACATCCTTTCCGTCGAATTCCGCCTTCAGCAGCCACGTAAAGTGATTGACGCCAGCAATCCGGAGGTCGAACCGCCGCGACACGTCTTCCGTAAATTGACCGGCTTCTCCAATAAGGCCGGACCGTCTCAAATAATTCCGTTTCACATGAGGCATATGCAGCCCGTCGCACAAAGCGAAGCTTTTCAGCTTCGGCGCATACCGGCTTAAGGCGATGCCGTGCACGGCGGACGGATTAATGTAGTTGATGACCCAGGCATCCGGGCACATGTTCCCGATATCGCGGACGCTTTCCATGATGACCGGCAGCTCCCGCATCGCCCTGAATATGCCGCCCGGTCCGATCGTATCCCCGGAGCACATGCGGATGCCGTATTTCTCCGACACCGCACAGTCGATGCCCCTGTACTTTACCGTATCTTTGGCAAAGCTGAGGACGACAAAATCGGCGTCCTTCAGTACGTCCCGGCGGTCGGTCGAGCCTTCCACGGCCAGCTTCACCCCGTGCTCGGCCGCCGCCATACGGGCCAGCTTCAGCAGCTTGTTCAGCCGGGCTTCGTCGGTATCGACCAACGCGAGCGTCCCTTCGTTCAAATACGGCGAAGTGACCATCTGCCAAATCGACTGTCTTCCGAAAAACAAACTGCCCGCTCCCAGTACGACAACTTTCGGTTTGCCCGGTTTGTTAGGTTTGCCAGATTTCCCGCCATCCCGATTCATAGCGTATCCCTCCTTTTCCTTCTCGCCTTTATTATAAAAGGATGGGAATGAATTCAAATGGACTGTAGTTTTAAGCGGATGTCAAATAGTACGATTGAGATGCCGGCCATAATCTTGTGCTATATTGGAACCAACGCGATTCGTCAAAAAGTATCGAAGGGGCGGTAACCTATGAAAGGTCAGGCGGGGTCCTTTCACCTGTTCAACGAGCTGTCCGAGCATATATCACTTCGGATCGGCTCCTGCCATTCGCTATACCACGACAGCAGGTGGAGAGAAGTCAAGGAGCACTCCGATTATGATCTATGGATCGTAGAGGAAGGGACGGTTGCCCTGCGGATGGGGGACGTGAACGGGACGGCGAAGGCCGGAGACCTGATTTTGTTTTATCCGAACGTTCCTTACACCGCTTCGAACGGGGAGGAGGGCTGCCGGTTTATCTACGTTCACTTTGATTTTGGCATCGGGGACCGGTCGCGGATATTGGACGATTTCCCTTTATCCGGCATTGTTGCAGGAAGCTCGGTGCAGGAAGAGGCGGCTTTGTTCCGGCAAGCTTTCGAGCGGTATTCCAATCGTTCGGTTTTGTCGAGCGTCCGGCTTAAAGGCTGTCTGACCGTACTGCTCGCCAAAATTATCGAAAATGCGGCGGAATCCGAAGCCGCTGCCGCCAGCGGCGAACCGGCGGACACGCCTCCGAAGGCAAGGGCTTCCCGTCAGATGGACATCCTGCAGCCGGTGTTCCGCTTTGTGCATGAACAGCTGCACCGTCCGATCGCCGTCCGCGAGCTTGCCGAAAAAGCCGGCATGTCGGAGAAATATTTCATTACGTTTTTCAAGCAGACCGTCGGCGTCACACCCGGCTACTACTTGTATCAAGTACGCATGAACCGCGCGCGCGACTACTTGTACCGGAGATCGTACACGATCAAACAAATCGCCGAGCTGCTCGGCTACCCTGATCCGTACACCTTTTCGAAAGCGTTCAAAAAGTATTACAACAAGCCGCCCTCGCAATTCGTGTAAAGGGGCATCCTGTCTGGTTCTCCTCTATACGGGACGTTTGTTGCCCGGTTTGGTTTATGTAGCGTCTGCACTTCCGGGCTCATCGCCTGTGGTATACTTGTCTTATGGACCCGTACAAGAGCCTTGGAGGAGGGATGCTTGATGGAATGCCGGATCGGATGCGCCGCTTGCTGTATCGTCGTGTCGATCTCGTCCGCTATCCCCGGAATGCCGGAAGGCAAACCCGCCGGTGTCCGGTGCGTCCAGCTTACAAGCGATAACAAGTGCGGCCTGTTCGGGAAGCCCGAACGTCCTGCCGTATGTGTAAGATTGCGGCCCTCGGAAGACATGTGCGGCAATTCGAACGAGCACGCGTTCGACTATTTAAGCACGCTGGAGCGTTTAACAGCTCCGGATCGCTCCTGAACGGCCGTTGCTCTGAGAGAGAAGACCGCGACATAGCCAGACAGCCATTCGCCTTTCTATAACGATTCCGATTCGATAACGAACGTTCAGACAAACAAAAACCCCCTCATCTCGAGGGGGCGGGGCCAGCTCTTTCTAGAAAAGCGCACGTTCAAGCCGTTCGCATAAAGCCGTCTCGCCGATCTGCCCGGTCAAATAAAGCTGGAGCGGTCCGGATATTTTTCGCAGTTGCCAGTTGGCCAGATTCAGATCTTGTTGAACGCGGAATGACGGCATAATTTCTTTAAACAAATTGTAGCGGGAAGGACGCAGGCCGTCATCCGGCCGGATTTCGTCGGCGACTTCCTTATGAACCGGGATGCTCAGAGAATGGGTGCTGATCAGCCTTTGAGCTCTTGGCGATCTCAAATACTCCATAAACGTGCGGACCGCTTCCTTATGTCTGGACTGTTCGTTGACGCCGACTCCGATCGAGACCGCATTAGTCAGCGGATGACGGATAAACGGCAGCGGCGAGATATCGTAATCGAGACCGCTTCCTCCCAGCCTCGTTAAGGTGCTGTAACCGACGAGCGTCATCGAAATGCGCCCTTCTCTAACCATCCGGATATAATCGATCTCCCGGTCGTTCCAGAATGGCGGGAACATCGACGGGTCCGAGACGATCTCCCGGTAAAACCGCATGCACTCCATAAACTTCCCGTCCAGGTCGATCTCGAAACGTCCGTTGGCATCGCGCTCAAATTTCACGCCGCTCTGCAGGAGCAGGGCAGGCCAAATATTGATGGACAGCGGATCGAAATACAGGCCGTACGAATCGCTTCGGGTGAGTTGCCTCGCATTTTTGATCATATCGCTCCACGTCCAGGTGCTGTCCGGCTCCAGAAGTCCATTCTCGCGAAAATGCACTTTGTTGTAGCATAATATAAGAGGAGAAAAGATCACAGGCTGCACGTAGCGCCGGCCTCCGACGGAAAACACATCTGTCAGAAAGCGGTACACGCCCGGAAGACGGTCCGGAAGCGGCTCCAGCAAGGACAGTTTGTCACGCACCGCAAAATCCTGGAACGTATCCTGATTCAGCGTCACCGCGTCGATCACGCCGCTGTCCAGCATCTGGGTGAACATGTGGTAGTGGTCCGTATTGACCAGAATCGTTTTCACGCGTATCGACGGGTGCAAGGCCTGAAAGTCTGCGATCAACGGCTCCAGCGCAAAATCGTGGACAACCGTCGCATAACAGGCGATCACCAGTGTCACCTGCTCCAGTTCGGGAGCTTGGACGACTTTCGCGCCGACCCGCCTTTCCTTGACGACCACGCCCCGTTCCACCAGAAGATCGATGCCTTTGCGGACGGAACGCGGTCCCATCTTGAACAGCTCCGCCAGTGCGGTTTCGGAAGGAAGCAGATCGCCTACGCTGTACACGCCTTCGGCAATATCCCTCTCCAATTTCTCCACCATTCGGTTCAGCCGGGAATGAAATGTTTTGCGGCTCGTTTTCTCCTCTTTATGCAACGGTTTCTACACTCCTGTCCAATCGCCGGAACTTCACTTCTTTCATTGTGTATCGTTCAGGATTCAAAGTCAACAGACGCATTCGTCCAAGGTGGCAAAACGGAAAAGGCGGATCTGACAGACGGAACGGTCAGCCGTAATAGTGGACGATACATTCGATCAAAGCGATGCTGCCCGCATTCGTATCTGTCGGCGAATCGCCTTGCCGGGTCAATCGGAAGGCGGCGTTTTTGCCTTTGAGTCCCCCGCTCTCGAAATTATAGGTGACATGAACTTTATTGATTCCCGCCGTCAAGCTGGCATGAAACACGTTATCCGTTCCCAGAGGCGCATTCGTCGCCGTATCGATGGCGGCAAGGCGAAATGATGCGCTGCCCGCTTGTTCAGCATTGACTATTACGTCAACGGCTCCCCGGTTAGCTATCCCGGTCCCGAAGGCGACGAACCCGAGCCACCCGTCAGTAGCGACATCCGGGCCGGCAGCTACATGGCCGAGCGAGAACGAGCGGCTTGTCGGGTTGCCGTACTGCTGCGTATTGTTGATAACAGGCTGACCCGTTACACTGAGCAGCGACCTCCCATCGAACATCCCGCCCCTCACCCCGTTGGCAACGATCTCATTCAGCACAAGCGCATTTTCATATCCGTGGAAGGAACATGCCGGATCGATGTACAGCCCGATCGCTTTGTTGACGACAATCGCCCGCTTGCAGCCGGATGATCCCCGTAAAAAAATACTTCCTCTCACAGCGATCCCGTAAATCGTAGCCAGCGGATCGTCCACATCGACCGCAACGTCGGCTCCATTGTTCGCGTTGGCCGTGCCGTTCGATTCGAAATAAACACCGTCAAAGTTTACTTGACGCGTTCCGTTTTCGAGACGGGCGCCGAACTGGCTATTCCCTTCGATGGCCGTGCCGAAGAAGTTGACTCCAAGCGGAGAACGGGATCTGAATCCGACTCCGTTTCCTTGCAGCTCCCCTCCGACGAACGAAATGCCGTTAAAGCCGACATGCGGGGGCGAGTCGCTTCTTACGATATCCACACCTACAGCGAAACGCTGTGCGATCAGATTGAATACGGACGCGATCCATCCACCGCGTATGCGGCATCCGGTCCCTTGCCCGACGGTCTCGCTGTATAAAAAGAGATTGCTTAGGGACCAGCGCGTAGGCGCCGTATTAACGCTGGCATCGATAATATCGAGTGCGATCTGGCCGCTCCCGGCTGTCGTGATCAGGAAGTTATCGAGGCTGAACTCCTTGGACTCCGCTCCGCTCAGGACGACCCCGCCCGACGTAAAACGAAGATTCGTGCTTCGGCCGTATCCCGTGACACGGTTGCCTTTGGTGAGATAGATGTTGCCCGTGCACAAATAAGTTGCTTTCGCCGACAGTTGAACGCCGCCGTGAACAGCCGCACATTGGGTGATTTGACGCTGGCTCGGGATGACACCGCCCGGATCGGCGCCAAACATCTCGGGCGTTATAGCCATATCTCCCACTCTCCTATAACAGCCTTGGCCGGTTGTGTCCGCAAGGAACCAATTCGCCACTTGTCCGTCATTCGTCCAGTCCGCGGGCAGCGGCCGGTTTGGATCGACGACAGTTCCGCCGTTATGGAGACTTTTGCTAAGCGAAGCATCCCAGACATAAGCGCCGCCCCCATGCGGCGTACCCGCCCGGTAGCCTTTCAAGCGGAAGCACTGTCCGTCCTGCAGCTCCGACTCGTCTATAGCTGTCAGGTCGGCCAGACTGTCTACGCACATGGCGCAGCTCGCACCGGCGGCTTTCTTGGCGAATCCGACCGTGCTGCCCGATGCGGCGATGGCGCCCGCCGCAGCCACCCCGATCGTCGCCAGCATCTTCCTGCGGCTGATGGTCCCGTTTTCCCATCCAACCCGATTCCCTTCCATGCGGATCACTCTCCCATGTAAGTTTTTAGAGGTTGTTCAAAAAGTCCACTTTTGATCACGCACTTTTAGTTATTTCAGCTGTGCTTCGATTTTTTTATTGGCCCGCTCTTCCGCTTCCCGCAGGGCGGTATTGACATCCTTGGCCCCCGAAGCGACATCCGTTCCCGCGATATTCAGCTCGGGGCTGGCCAATTTTTCGTAATTCGTGCTGTATGGCAGAGGAGCCGTTTGATGTTTGAAAATCGCCTCAATATTTTTGCCTTTGACGAGCTCATACTTCGTGCCGAACTGCTTTCGGATCGCCTCTGAATTCAGGGCGGTTATTTTGCCATACTGCGAAAGCAGCAACTGCACTTCTTCCGAGGTCGATATGTACGATACGGCCTGGAACGCTTGCTCCTTGTATTTGCTGCTCTGGGACACTAGCAAATAAATCGGCTTAGCTGCACCGGATATGCCGGGCGCTTCCCGATGCTGCGGAATGGAAGCCATATCCCAGTTCAGCGTCTGCCCGCTCTTCTCCACGCTTTCGGCTAAACCGAGCAACGGATTCAGCCACTGGGTGAGCATCGCCATCCGCTTTTCCTTATAAAACGCCTCGTTGGGCAAATTCGTAATTCCCGTTTCGTGAATATCCTTCACTACACCAAGTGCCCGCTTCCATAAATCGTTTTGAAAATCGGCCTTTCCCGTCTGCTTGTTAATGATCGGAATGCCCCACTGCATCCCGACCGTATGCAAATTGCCCCAGCGGACGCCTTCGTATTGAACTTGATCTTCCTTACGTGTAAGCCGTCTGGATACATTCACCAGGTCTTCGTAAGTCATCTGATCGGTCGGATACGCAACCGCGAATTTGTCGAACAAGTCCTTGTTGTAAAATAGCATGAATTTATCGACGTACCACGGCAGACCGAATATTTCGCCTTTGGGTCCGACGTTCCGGATGCCTTGAACAGGCGATGCGTCCAGCCGATTCAGATTCACTTTGTATGTCTCCAGGTAAGGATTCAAGTCGAGCGGATACGCATAGTCCGTAACGGCGGATAAGTTCGGATAGTCGGTTATGACGAGATCCGGGGGCGTTCCTTGCTCGATCATCTTCTGGAAGCTGACCCCTCCTCCCGTGTTCACATATTCGATCGTAATATGGGGATATTTCTTCTTTACGGGTTCGCCGATAAACTGATCGACCGCTTCCTGCGTAATTAACGTGGCGAAATACATAATCTTCAGCGTAGCCGGTTCAGCTGTTGCAACCGCCGCATCCGCTTGGGGCACGTTCTGCCCGGGAACGTTTACGGTCTCCGGTTTCGTTTCTCCGCATCCGGCGATCATACTCGCGGCAAGAGCGAACATCGTGCACGTGTAAATCGGCTTGCGAAACATCGCTTGACCCCCTTTTATTGACAACGCTTTCATTTTCGGACTTGTTTCATAATCCGCATTTCATATTGCCTGTCTCCGTAGGCCTAACTCATAACGGTAGTGCTACTCCACATCACGCTCGAAATTGCATGCCGCAAGAAAAAAGAAAATTACCTCCTGACCGCTTATATTAGGCCCTATCTACATCCTTCATTAATGAATTAACTATTTGCAGACAACTTAGGACGTTTGAAGATCCGACCTTGAAACTCATTATATTTCGTCTCCCACATCCTGTAAAGAGGGTTTTGGACGTTTTTTTGCCTGAAACAAACAAGAAATTGTATAAATGTTATATTTGATTGTTTATTTTATTTTGTTCGGGACGTAGATAGGATGTTATAAATTTAAATATAATAATAGTTGGGTTGTAGATAGGATGTAGTATACCAAATCCGACTAGTGCCAGACCCCGAAATTAGACCAACGGATAAATCTACCAGCGTATGGGCAGCAGAGATCGGTGTCCGGATCCAGCGGCGAATGAATTTACGCCTACACGCTGAATGAGGATAGCAAGGGGTTGTTTCTTGCAGGGTGAAGCGATTAGCGGAAGAAAGACTTCCGCTACTGTGCCTGAAACCGTCCAGAAAGGTGGATAGCGGAACTATTATTTCCGTTATTTATGGAAATTTACTTGAAATACAGAGAAATCCTCCGTATAGAGGAAATAAAACTTCCGCTAACGACCATAAAAGAGTTTGATCAATGAATTAGCGGAAGTAAAGTTTCCTCTATCTTCATTTGCAGGGAGCAAAACAAGGTTGAACCGTATTCTTTGCCAAACGACCATCGCTCGCCTGTTATATAAGGCTGTCGATTCAATGTGGACAACCAAGTGGAAAGGGAAAAGATTACCTTCTGGCGAGTTTTGTCTGGAATCCCCTACCTTACCATCCTTATTCATCAAGGGATTCCGGACAACCTGTCTGAGCAGAAGAAGGTAACTTTTCACTTGGAACGCCCTGCTATCACTTCTACTCCATGAATCGACAGCCTCTATATGCCGACTAGTACATCCACCCTCCCCGTCTGCGCAAACTCGCCGCTTCGGTAAAATCCGCTCGTACAAGTGTTGGGATTTTTACGTAGCGTTGCACTAGGCATCAGCTCCCCCGTTTCTCTTCACCTTTCGACTCGCATTTTTCATGATTTCCGCTCCCTCTGCTTGAGCTCCCCGGGAGAGTCCGACTTGCTGCAGACTTTTGTGAATCCCTTCGTGTACGTGTCCGCAGCCCTTCCCTGACTGGTCCCGCCTTCGCCCGCTTCATAATTCCAACTGCACCCGCAATTCAGCCACAAGGGAAAACGGCCGAACGAAGTATTAGCCGCTTTTCCGGAACGTTAAAAGACCGTTTCAGCCTGGTGAGATGGCTTCGAACGGTCTTTTCGCTGCAAGTTCCGACATAATTTGTTCCATCGGCGCTTCATGATCAACCATGTGAACTTCAGCAGCCTGACAAATAACCGATGTTAGGTGGGTCGCTGGATTGCCCCTCTACCACTGAAAAGGCAGCTTGTTAAAAAACAGATTCGGGTTGGCCTGCACATTATGCACCCAGAACGTAAAATGCAGGTGCGGCCCCGTTGAAAATCCGGTCGTACCGACAAGCCCGATGATGTCGCCTTTTTTCACCCGGTCCCCGGCCTTCACCTTTAGCTCGGACATGTGTGCATATTGCGAAAACAAACCCATGCCGTGATCCAAATAAATCGCATTGCCGGTTAAATACAACATCTCCGCCAATACGACGACACCGTCGTTCGTCGCCTTGACCGGCGTTCCTTCCTTCGCCGCCAGATCGATCGCCAGATGGGAACTGTCGTATTTGCCGTTGACATAACGCGTATGTCCGTAAGGCGTGGTCAGCCGGCCTTCGACGGGCTGGATGAAGGCGGAATCGAACAAAAACTCGGGCTCGGATTTGCTCCGCGCCTCGTTAATCTTTTTCTGATCGGCCTGGATGCGCTGCGTGTCCTGCTTCATGCTCTCCATCTGCTGTGTCACTTGCAAATATTGGGTGTCGAACTTTTTCGCTTGAATCGTAAGCTGTTTGTCCCCGATCGGATACGAGCCGGCCTTCACCGACAGCGGAATCGGGATATACGTGAAGTAACCTGCACCGAATGGTTGAAGCGTGTACGTCTTGCCGTTCCATTCCACCTGCCCCGGCTTGTTGTACCGGACAAGCACGACATCTCCCGGCGAAGCCTGCTCCGGCAGGATGACCCACTCGGTCCCCATCGTCTGCTTCGCTTGCTCCGGCGTGGCATACAATGCCGCTTCCCGGCCGATTCGCTGCAGCCGCGACTTCTCTTCCTCCAGAGCTTCTTTAACTTGCGGCGTTACTTCCGCCTGCCAGCTCGTCCCTCCGTCGGTCGTCACCAGCAGCGGTGAAGCCGGGTCCGCCGGCTGCACGGGCAGCACCCAGCCGACCCGGTCGGTTACGAACTGGGATTGCTTGACCGCATACGACTTCATCCCGACCGTAACGGCCGCGGGTTTGGGCTCTCCCTCCGGCACTGTGCTCCAATCGAACAGAACGGCCGATGGTCCGGCAGTGCCGTTCGGGGAAGCTGGCGCTGCGCCTGGCGTTGTGCTTGGTGTCGCGCCTGGCGTTACGCCCGAGGCTGTGCCTGGTGTCGCGCCTGGCGTTACGCCCGAGGCTGTGCCTGGTGTCGCGCCTGGCGTTACGCCCGAGGCTGTGCCTGGTGTTGTGCTCGGCGTTACGCCTGGGGCTGTACCCGGTGTTGCGCCCGGTGTCGTGGCGATTGTCCCCGGGTTCGCCGCTGCACCGTTTGCCCCGGTTGCCGCACCACCCGCCGACACCCCCGGAACAGCGCCGGCGCCGGCGCCGCCTGCTCCTGTTGGACTGTCCGCAACCAGCCGCCACTGGCTCCCCCCGTCCTCGGTTACTTTGATAGAACCGTCCGAATAACGCATCCACCCACGGTCCAGATCGGTCATGCCGAACTTTACGACTTCCGGGGGAGGCGGCTGTACCGGCATTGGCGGCGCCTCGGACTCCGCTGCCGGAGACTGGCCGGCCCGCTGCCCGTTCACGAACACAACCGCACAAGCCGCCACGAGGACGATGGCGAGCAGAAACAGCCCAAATTTGCGCGACATAAGTCCGGATCGTTTTGAATGCGTCTCTTTCCGCGAATCCATAGTTCTTATCCTCCACTCCGTACTCGGCTTTGATTCTCTAATCATACGATACGGAGCTGAAAAATTCTATTTCGTATCCCTTGCAAATTTCTTATTGACTCTCACGTTACGTTATACTTTAGAGTAAATGTTGAAAGGAGGTCATCGCGATTCCGCTCAAAATAAGCGAAGTGGCGGAGCTGGCCGGCATCAGTGTAAGGACGCTTCATCATTACGATGAAATCGGGCTGCTAACCCCTGAGGAAGTCACCGAGGCCGGATACCGCTTGTACTCCGACGGTAATCTGGAGACGCTGCAGCAAATTTTATTTTTTAAAGAGCTTGGCTTCCCGCTCAAACAAATCAAAGAGATTATGAGCAGTCCTTCCTTCGACCGTCAGGAAGCGCTGGAGCTGCATCGGAAGATGCTGCTGGGGAAACGCCGCCAGCTCGACAAGATGATTGCCACCATTACGAAAACGATTCAGCATACGAGAGGAGAAATCCAAATGTCCAACAAAGAGAAATTCGAAGGCTTCGACTTCAGTCACAATCCGTACGAGAAAGAAGCCCGCAAACGGTGGGGAGACGAAGCCGTAGACAAGGCGAACGCCAAAGTCGGAAGTTTGTCCAAAGACGAGCAGGCCGCCTGGGGCGAGGCGATGAACGCCATCTACACGAAGCTAGCGGCGCTTCGCGGCAATTCGCCCGAATCCGACGAGTCGCAAGCCGCCATCAAGGAATGGTACGACTTCCTGAACCGGATGGGTCAATACTCGCCCGAGGCGTTCAGAGGGCTCGGCCAAATGTACGTGGACGATGAACGGTTCACCCGCAACATCGACCAGTTCGGAGAAGGACTCGCCGTATTTATGCGCGATGCGATGGCCGTCTATGCGGACCGGCATCAGGAATAGGTGAATGCTGCGGTAGACGACGTATCCCGCGTTCCCTTATCCAGCTGCGGCCGTTGTACACGAAAAGTCCCCGCGGAGGTGCACCAGGCACCCCGGACGGGGACTTTTTTGGCGCGGCGGGAAGCGACGACGCCGTAGTGGCTCGTCCCACCGCAAACTTTTTTCCAACAAACGTCTCTAATCCATCCTGTCTTCAACCGACTGCTCGCGTCCGCGCAGCTCCTCCATCACAGGTACGAGCTCGCTGAACGTACGGATCGTCCGAAACGGCTGAATCTCGTGCATCGACAACGGGTCTTGGCCCTTATGATTGATCCAGACCGATCGGATGCCGAGCCGCTGGGGCGCAACCACTTCCCATTGGTAATTATCGCCGATCATCCACACTTCCTCCGGCTCGGCTCCCAGCAGCTTCAGGGCGTGCTCGTACACGCGGCTGTCCGGCTTGCCGCTGCCGAACTCCCCTTCGATCAGAATATGATCGAACAGCGGAGCAAGCCCGAACCGGTCGATCTTGGACCGCTGCGGAGCGGCTGCGCCGTTCGTCAGCAGGGCGAGCGGAATGCCCAAGCTTTTGAGGTAATGAATCGTATCGATAGCACCCGGAAATACAGACACCTTCTCGTCCCGCTCGACTCCGTAATCGGACGCAATCAGCCCCGCCAGCGAACGATCCCCGATACCGAGCTGCTCCATCGCGGTTCCGATAATTTCGGTTCTCGCCATCGTCAGATCCAGCCTTCCCACCCTATGGCGCTCGGCATCGCTCCAATACCAATGCGCTTGCTTTTTGATGGCGGCGACGATCGTACCTACGTCCGGGCCGTTCTCCCCGTTCAAATATTTCCCGCACACGCTTACCCAGCAACTATCCAGATCGATTCCCTGCTCATATGCAAGGATCGTATCGTCCATATCCACCAACAAAGCTTTCGGCAGCAACCGGTTTCTCCCCCTCCACATCGGCGCGCGGCACAAGTTTCCGCAGCGGTTCCTCATTGTCCATCTATTATCTCCGTTATTTCCTTTATTTTCAATCGGAAAATGGGAGGGAGAGCGGCCGGAGGCAGGCCAAATAGGCATCCAAAAACGCTCGGGCAATCGGGAGACCCCCTCCCGCTACTTGCCCTGCTGCTTCATCTCCTGAATATGCTTGTTCGCTTTCTCGTCCGCGAGCCGAAGCGCCGTATTGACGTCCATATTGTTTTGCGCCATCTCTTTGTTGGACTCTTGGAGGAACGAATAAATTTTCGTATCGTAGTTCGTGCTCATCGGGGCCGGAGCCGGGGACACTTTGAAAATGCCGGCCAAATTTTTCCTTTCATACACGTTCAAGTCGGCCGCATAGTTTTGTTTCATCGCCGTATCCTTCAGCACCGTCAGACGTCCGGCTTTATTCATCGCCACCTGCGCCTCGTCCGACAGCAGCGTACGGATCACTTCATAGGCGGCATTTTTGTTTTTGGATGCGGGCGGCACCATGAACAGGTGAAAGTCGATCTGGCGTCCCAGCTTCGGACGGTCGTCGAAGGCCGGATGCGAGACCATATCCCACTTGAACGACCGGCCCTCCTTCTCCATCTGCGCCAAAGTGTCAGTCGTCGCCGCGATCCAGTTCGGATTCATCGCCAGCGTCTGGTCTTTGGCGAATTCGTTAAATCCGTAGTTGAATTCCTTGTTCGGTCCCAAATATCCGTTCATATCGTACAGCTGCCTCAAGGAAGTAAAGATCGTCTTGAAGCCTTCGGACGTAACCGCCGACCTCTCCAACTTCTCGTCCACGACTGGCAGCGAATATTGCCGCAACAGTCCTTGCGGCGCTCCCATCGATACGCCTACATAGCGGATTCCGCCTTCCGTCCGGGTTACCCGCTTGGCCAGCTCCAGCGTCTGGCTCCAGGTCATCTCGTCCTTCGGATAAGGGACGCCGAGCTTGTCGAATATTTCTTTGTTATACAGCATGACCCCGTAATTCATCGAGAGGGGCAGGCCGAACAGCTCTCCCTTCGTTCCGAACTTGTTCAGCTCATTCAGCGCTTCAGGCTCGATCCGGTTCAGATTCAATCCGCTCGCCTTCACCATAGACTGCATATCTTCGCCGAACCCGAGATCCAGCATATACTTCACGTACACATTGCTCGTAGCGACCAGATCCGGAACGACACCTGACGCGGCCAGGTCCTCCGGGGATTTGGCCGTCAGCAGCTCGAACGAAATATGCGGGAATTTGGCCTGGATGGGCTTGACGATATACGCCTGCAGCTCGCGGTCGTTAATGCCGGCCTGGTAATCGTAAATTTTCAAAGTTACAGGCTCGTTCACGGGCTGGGCCGCAGTCTTGGCGTCCGGTAAAGCCGTTTCTTTGCCGCAGCCGGCCAGTGCTGCCGCCAGGATCAGTCCGAGCACAAACGCCTTCCGTCTTCTCATCGTCTAACTCCCCCTCATCATTGATCATAAAACCTTTGAACTGTTGCACTGCGAATGAACAGACTGTACCCCTTGCTACATGTAAACGCATTCAAATAAACACGGCGATGACCACCTCCCATCGAACTTTATCTCCAGCTTCCCCTTTCTCACGAGGAGCGCTGAATTCGGTACTGCCGGAACAGGCACGTGATAACCTCCCAACGACCTCTGAAACCGTTCTCATTTCACCTTTTAGAAAAAACGCTCCGCTTCCAGCGCCTGCATCCCACCTCTGTCTCCCATTCCCGGTAGACCAAACAGGCTGACTGCTTCTCCTATCAGGTCAGCCGTTTGGTCCCTGATCCGGGCAGGTCACCTTGCCGGATTCGGTTCGTACTTCTCGTCCTGTACTTCCGCCTGGAGACGGTACAGTTCCTGTTCCAAAATGTCCACGACACGAGCATAGTCCGGATCGTCGTAAACGTTGATCATCTCGTGCGGGTCTTTCTTCAGATCGAACAGTTCCCACTCCGGCGGCTGGGGGTTATCCTCCGAGCCCGTAGTGCCGAGGGCGTCGGCGTAATAATAGATCAGCTTGTATTGTTCCGTGCGGATGCCGTAATGGGCATAGACGGCATGCTCGGACATATGCATCCAATACCGGTAGTACATCGACGTGCGCCACCCCTCCGGGCTCTCTCCCTGCAATACCGGCCGGAAAGTGACGCCCTGCATATCCGCAGGTATTCCGATTCCGGCATAATCGAGGAAGGTCGGGGCAAAATCCGTATTCAGCACCATATGCCGGTCATCGACGGTCCCCGGCCGAATGCCGCGCGGGTAACGGATGACAAAAGGCATGCGCAGCGATTCCTCATACATGAACCGCTTGTCGTACCAGCCGTGATCGCCGAGGAAGAAGCCTTGATCGGACGTGTACACGACGATCGTGTTGTCGGTCAGCCCTTCCGCATCGAGATAATCGAGCAGGCGGCCGACATTGTCGTCGACGGAAGCGACGCATCTCAAGTAGTCTTTCATATATCTCTGGTATTTCCAGCTTTTGAGCGCGGCTCCCGTCAGATGCTCAGGCGGCTCCATCTTCAGATCCCGCGCGGTCAGATCCCGGTCGATCCGCATCTCCGCGACCGCTGCTGCGCTCGCCCGGTTCGTGTAGTCGTCGTGAAACGTCTCCGGCTCGGGAATATCGACATCCTCGTACAGGCTGGCGTGCTTCGCGTCCGGAATCCACGGCCGGTGCGGCGCTTTGTGATGGCACATCAGGAAAAAGGGCCGGTCTGGGTCGCGTCTTCCGATCCAATCGATGGACAAATCCGTAATAATGTCGGTCGCGTACCCGCGGATGACCCGCCTCTCTCCTCCGCGGATGAAGGCCGGATCGATATAATCACCTTGACCGGGCAAGATGTCCCAATAATCAAAACCGGTCGGGTCGCTTTCCCCGCCGTGTCCGAGATGCCATTTGCCGACAATGGCGGTCTGGTACCCGTTCTCCTGCAGCAGCTTCGGCATCGTTTGCTGTCTGCCATCGAACCGGTCGGACAACGTCCGCACGCCGTTGATATGATTGTAGACGCCTGTAAGGATCGCAGCCCGGCTCGGGGCGCAGATCGAATTCGTGCAGAAGCATTGATCGAGGCGCATCCCCTCGTCCGCAATCCGGTCGATGTTCGGTGTACGATTCATCCGGCTGCCGTAACAGCTTATCGCATGGGCGGCGTGGTCGTCGCTCATGATGAATACGATATTCGGGCGGTTGTCCGCTTGTGGCTCCACCTTCGTCAGCTCCTTCCAACGCTTGGTTGCCCCCATTATAACGAATCCGAATCGCCGCCAGCCATGTACAATACTCCGGCTTTATGTACAAAATCACATTGGCAACGACAGCGCGGATCGTGTTACGATGAGGGCAAATGATGGCGTGTTAGGGGTGTTTCCCGGATGATCACTCTCCATTCCGCCTACTACGACGACAGGATTCCCAACTGGCGTATGGCGCCGGTCGCGGTAGAATCCAACATTCTCGTCCTCGTCACAGAAGGCAGGCTCGTGTATACCATCAACCATACTCTAATAACGGCGGAAGAAGGCGATCTCGTCTTCATCCCGAAAGGGACGTTCCGCAGCGCGGAAAATGACGGGCCGCACCCCCACCGGAAGTATTCGGCGCTGTTCGACCATTCGTTTCCGCACGGAACCGTTCCTCTGTTCGACCTCGGCTGTTTTACGAAAAAAAGAATTGGCGATATCGATTACGTGGCCAAGCGGTTCGAGGCGCTGCACCGCGAAATGCAGGAGGAGAAGCCGATGCACCGGTTCGCGGCTGCGGGAATTGTTCAAGAGATCGCGGCCATCGCAAGCCGCGAATCCGGGTCTGCGGGCATCTCCCCGACGAAGTGGAGGCTGGCCGAGCGAATGAAACGGCATATCCGCGAACACTACCGCGAGCCGCTTCATGTAGGCGAACTCGCCGAGCTTATCCAGCGTTCCCCCAATTACGCGATATCGCTGTTCAAGGAGGTGACCGGCCAGACGCCGGTCGCCTATATGCAGCAGCTGCGCATCGCGGAGGCGCGCAATCTGCTGCTGAACAGCGATTTTACGGTGACTGAAATCGCCGACTATCTCGGGTATTACGACACCTCCTATTTCTACCGGATGTTCAAGCGGGCGACGGCCGTCTCGCCCTCCGCCTTCTCCGTAATGAGGGACAGATGATCTCCTTCGGACCGGTACTCACCAATCCCGCCCATTCTCCATATGCTGTAGGCAAACATCCAATCGGAAAGGAAGTTTGACCAGCATGTCCTATCGGTTCCCGGCTGAAGCCGGCAAGCTTAACGAGACTGCCTCCTTGGAGAAACGGGAGGACGACGGGTGGGTGACGGCCGGCGGTCCGAATCGGGCCGAGCCCGGTCTGAACGCAGATCTGGACGGAGACGGCGTCCCCGAGTGGATCGGCGTGTATAGGCGCAATGGCGACTTGTATGTGATGGTGTACCGCTGGAGCGGAACGAATTGGGCTCCGGCCTCCGCCTTAAGAGGGTACGGCAATGAGCTTAACGTATTCTACGCCGCTCCGCTCACCCGTCCTGACCGGTGGAACATCGTCGCCGGATGGCACGATGCGGAGAACGGCCCTCGGCTGGCGATCTACGAATGGACCGGATACGGTCTGATGGACTTCGGTCCGGGCCCGGCCCGGCCGCTGATCTCCGGCACCGGATACGGCTCCGGTTACGCCCCGGTCCTGGTGCCGGAACAGGCCGAAACGAGACTGCCCGCCGCCGCCGTCCGGACGATCCCGCTGTATCCGATCACGGTCAGGACGATCGGGGGCAATCTGTGGGGGTATATCGACGAACGCGGGCAGACAATCCTTCCTCCCCGGTTCGAGTACGCGAACGACTTTCAGGAGAACGGGCTCGCTGTGGTGGAGACCGGCGGCAAACAAGGCGTCATCGATGCCCGGGGACGGTTTGTCGTAGAGCCGGTTTACGAATCCGTTTCCCCGTTCTCGGAAGGCCGCGCCATTGTCATCGACAAGAAAGGGTTCCGTGTCATCGACGACCTCGGCCATATTCTGACTCCGAACACTTACGACTATATCGGCGCTTACCATGACGGCAGAGCGGTGTTCTATACGATGGATGCGGGCGGGTTAAGCCGCTACGGGTATTTGAATCTGGCCGGACAAGAAGCGATTCCCGCCCAATACTTGGATGCGACCGACTTTGCAAACGGCAGAGCGGTCGTGAAGGTGAAGGAAGGCGAGTATGCGTTAATCGGAACGGACGGCAGACGTCTGGCCGTCTACAACTACGCTTTTGTCGGCAGTCCGGGCGACGGGCTTCTGTCGTTCCAACAGACGGAAAACGGCAAGTACGGGTATATCGACGAAAAGGGGAAAATCGTGATCCCTCCCCGCTTCAGCATCGCTCTGCCTTTCCAGAACGGCCGGGCCGTCGTTAATATCGCGGAGGATTACAACAACTTGTACGGGCTGATCGATACAACCGGCGCGTATATCATGCAGCCCGAATATAACGACATCTCGCTGCTCGGAGAGCAGCGGGCGGCGGCTGGCAAAGCGCTCGATCCGAAGCGGCCATATCTCGGCTCCACATACGCGCTTGCCGACAGCGGCAGCGGACAACGGCTGACCGGCTTTGATTTCGGCCAAATTACCGAATTCCACGAAGGGTACGCCTCCGTGTACAACGACCGGTACACGTACTGGATCGACCCTACCGGCAGGCCGGCCGCCCATCTGCCCCGGCTCGAGGGCAGCGGCACGATGGTGTTCATCGGCAAGCTGATCAGCGCCAATATCGATCAGCGGCTGTCGTATTACGACCGCAGCGGCAAGCTCGTCTGGCGCCCCCCGGTCGTGCTGCCGCTCCGTCCACCTTACCAGGTCCGGGAGGTCAAGTATAAGCCGAACAAAGATTACCTCGTCTACTACCCGCAGATCGAAGGCATGGCCGATCCGGCTGTCCAGAAGAAGGTCAACCGCAAGCTCGCGGAGCTGTCCGCCGTGAAGCCGGTTCCGGCCGACAAGCAACTGGACTACAACTACACCGGCGATTATGCGGTTGTCTTTTTCGACAAAAACCTGCTCGTCCTCGAGCTGTACGGATACAACTATCCGTTCGGAGCGGCCCACGGGATGCCGAGCCGCGTGTACGTCCACCTGAATCTGGCGAACGGCGATATGTATGCGCTGAAAGATTTGTTCAAGCCCGGAGCGCCTTACACGCAACGGCTGACGGAAATCGTGAAGAAGCAGATCGCGACGAATCCGGAGTACGATTACGTCTTCCCGGACAGCAAGGTTGAAGTGAAGCCCGATCAGCTGTTTTTCGTAAACCGGGATGCGCTGCACATCCTGTTCCCGCCTTACGAGATCGCGCCGTATGTCGCAGGTTTCCCGACCTTCAAGATCCCGTATGCGGAAATAGCGGATATTCTCGATACGAACGGGGCGTTCTGGAAATCGTTCCATTGAGATTTGGATTTCGACTCCCGCATAGAACCGACTTTCTTCCAGAAAAAGGACCTCAGCCTCCACGCTACAGTGGAAGTTGAGGTCCTTTCGTTTGGACGTTGGGCGTTCTCAGGTCCTGCAAACACTTTCGGGTCAGCTCCCCGCAAGAAAAGCGCCGCGATCGGGTTAGCCGCCGAAATAATCGTTCAGGCCGGCCGCGATCGCGCGCGCCGCCTTGCGCTGGTAATCGTCCTTACGGACGACCGATTCGTCGCCGGCATCTGTCAGGAAGCCGAGCTCGAGCAGCACCGAAGGCTGCTTGTTTTCCCGCAGCACGTGGTAGTCGCCGTACGAGATCCCATTGCTTTTAATGCCAACCCCTTGGCCGAGCCTCGCCTCGATACTGCGGGCCAAAGGCCGGTCTTTCGATTCGGAGTAATAAAACGTCAAGGTGCCCGACACTTTCTTGGGGGACGCATTGTAATGAATGCTGACGAAGGCGTCAGCCTGCTGCTTGCTGCCGAGCGCGGCCCGCTGGGACAGCTCCGGCTGCTCCTTGTCGTTCGTCCGGGTCATGACGACCTTCGCCCCGGCGCGGCGCAGCTCCTCCGCAACATACTGGGCCGTACTCAAATTAATCGTCTTCTCTATCGTTTTATATTTGTTGCCGATCACACCCGGATCATCGCCGCCGTGCCCGGGATCGAGCACGATCACTTTCCCGCTAAGACCGCCGGTTTTCCGTACCGCCTGCGCTGTTACGCTGCCTCCGGTCTCGTCCACATAACGACCGGACACCCATCCGGTCTTGCTGGCGGTCGTACGGACCTGCAGCCAGCCGTTCTCCCGCTTCACGATCGTCAGCGCCGCGCCTTTCTGCAGCAGCTCCGTCGCCTCGTTATTCGTACCCGGTCCGCTGCGCATCCACAGCTTGTCCGCCGAGACGACTCCGTGCTTGCTTGCGGTGGCGTTCCCGACAGCCGACTTCGGCGTCGCTTCGCTTTTGGAGGTGTTCGTCGTTGCGGTTTTGGCCGGACTTGCCGCCGTGCTGCCGGCAGTTGCTGTCGAGTTGCTCAGCTTTTTCACATATTGTCCGGCTACCCAGCCTGTTTTCTGGCCCACCTTGATCTTCAGCCAGCCGTAGGCCTCGTCCGAGACGGTGATAACCGCACCATTCGACAAAGAGCTGACGATCTTCGAACTGGCCGCCGGTTCGGAGCGAACGTTCAGATGATCCGCGGTCACCCGAGCCGAATACGTATCGCCGGCGTGCGCTTTTTCCGTTACAGGCAAAGAGATGCAGAGCATCATGCCGAGAACCAGAACAGCTTTCCGTGCAATAGGTGGTTTCATAGCAGTCCTCTTATTTTCTTTTAATAGGCTTAAGAGGTTGTTCAAAAAGCCCACTTTTGATCACGAAGCAGATACAGGAAGCCTGATCGACATCGAATATGGAATTCAGCCGGAACCTCCGGTGCTCACGTAGCTGTCACTACGCTCCGCTCCTCATTTCCTAGCTCATCCCATCTTCTCGGTGCTGAAAACCGGACTTTTTGAACTCGCACTTTAAGTTCCTTACTCTCATTTTTACCATTTACGACAAAGAGACGCAACTGCCGACAGAACCGTTTTTTCCATTCCATGGAACTAGACGGGGGAAATCGCGGGGTCACAAGAAATTACTGCCCGGAAGCCCAGAAGAAGGGATTTTATTTCAAACACAGCAGCTGGGTACATAAATCCATTCCGAACGAACAGCAGAAACTTGTCCCATTATGGAGCCGAAATGATGCCGGAACACCCCGATTTGCTTTAACAAACGGACACATTCTGCATCGTTAAAAAAAATGTAGAATTTACCCGAAAACATCTAAACTTTCGTGTCGCCGCAACCGTCAAATAAGATAAGAGAGTTCGGCAATAGCGTACGCATAACTCTTGTAGGCGCAAACCGCGGTGCGCCGCCCCAAGCAACCGATTCACCCGTTATGAAACACTTCGAAACGGAGCCTAATGATGGTACGGCGTCCGCGCTTGTTGCGGAAGTTCGTTCCTGATCATCCAGCATCGTTTCCAACCAAATAAATAGATCGGCAAGCAGCCAGCATGGTAGAAGAGAAAGGATTCAGCTTATGAGAAGACGTAGAAGATTAAGACTAACGGTCGTTAGTGTTGTCATGCTGCTGATTTTTGCCGGTTATACGATTAAAACCGCATGGATTGGCGGCGAAAGTCCGCAGACCGCTGTAGCCGAGGAAGTGCACAGTCCGATGACTCCCCCTCAGGTTCCGCCGGTAGAGAACGCATCGATGACCGACGGACAGAGCGGCTTGCCGGCGCCCGGCAGCTCCGTAGCAGCGAAGCCGGGCAAGGAAAACGGCACACCGAAACCGGCAGCACCGAAAGAAACGGCGAAGCCAAATGAAGCCGGGAAGCCGACCGGTCCGGTCAAGAAGCCGGAAGGGAAGCAGATCGCGCTCACCTTCGACGACGGTCCGGACAAAACGTATACGCCTCAAGTATTGGATATTTTGAAGGAGCACGACGTCAAGGCGACCTTTTTCGTCGTTGGCATTCAGATTGCGAAGTACGGGGATGTTCTGAAACGGATTCAAAAAGAAGGTCACGCCATCGGCAATCATTCGTATCATCATGCCAAACTGACCGAATGCAACCCGGATCAAATCGCCGAAGAAATCGCCAAAACCGACGAAGCGCTCCGCAAAGTGCTCGGAAGCGGAACCGATCTGTTCCGTGCGCCGTACGGTGCGACCAACGAGAAGGTGAAGAAAACGGTAGCGGCCTCCAAACAGGAGCTTATCCATTGGACGGTCGATACGAAGGATTGGGCCGGCACGCCGCCGGAGCAGATCATGGAGATCGTCAAGGAGCATGCGAAGCCCGGAGGCATTATCTTAATGCACAGCTTCGGAGGCAAAAACGGCAAGCTGGACAATACCGTCGAGGTGCTGCCGCAAATGATCGAATATTTAAAACAAAAAGGATACACGTTCGTAACCGTGCCGGAGCTGCTGGCCGGCAAAGCGGCGTAAAAACGTCAAGGGCATTCGCTCCGTCATGGAGTGAATGCCCTTTGCGTACCGCTAACCGGACAAACGCCGATATCGCCTGTTGCCGTGCCGTCACGGTCCGGGTGGAAGAAGTTCGGAGTCACGGTCCGGTCCTCGTAATGGTTATGGAAAATCGGCGTCGTCGCAGGCGATATGGGAGGGATAAGCCATGTCCAGTCTCCCGTTACGCCTCTTCCGCAGCGGCTCTCCCGCTCCTCGAACCGGGTAAACTGCTGCGCCGCCGTATGATGATCGACGATCATCACTCCGTGCTTCTTGTAGGAATGCAGAACGGCCACGTTCAGCTCCACCAGAGCCCGGTCCCGCCACAAGTACGACTCGTGCCGCATATCGAGCCCCATCAGCGACGCCACCGCCGGAAGCAGGTTGTACCGGCGCTCGTCGGCCAGATTGCGCGCCCCGATCTCCGTCCCCATATACCAGCCGTTAAACGGAGCCGCAGTGTACGAGACGCCGCCGATCTCCAGTCTCATGTTGGAGACGATCGGCACGGCGTACCATTTCAACTGCAGATCGGCAAGTCCAGGCAGCTCCGGGTGGGAGAGCGGAACCTCCAGCACAAGATCGCGGGGAATCGGGAATAACCGGGGAGTCCGATCCCCGATCCGCACGACGAGCGGCAGCACGTCGAAAGCCGTCCGTTCCCCCTGCCAGCCAAGCTCCAGGCATCGCTTCGTAAAATCGACCGAATCCGGGTCGCCGACAATCCCTTCCTCCGTCTCGTAACCCGCATAACGGATCAACTGATAATTCTCGATCCGAATCTCCCGGCCGGGTCGCCCCGCCTGCCGGAATACCGTGATTGTCGGTCGGATTCGTCCGCCGTTGGTCGCGGTCCCGATATGGCGGAGCAGCGCCTCGGCAATCTGTTCCTCCGTCTCGAGCTGTCTAACGTCCACAACCTCGAGCGTCTCCCAGAACAGCCGCCCGATGCACCGGTTGCTGTTGCGCCAGGCAAGCCGCGCTCCGAGCCGAAGTTCCTCCTCCGTATGCTCGTAGCTTCCGCTCTCCGCGATCCGGCGCCGGACCTCGAGCAGCCGATCGTTCGTACGATCAGCGCCCCAGCCCAGTTCATCGCCGCATATCCGGATAAATGCTTCCGCTTCTTCCAGTACTGTCCGCTGCGTCGTCATGCTCATGAAGTCTCCGTTCCGTCTATGATGCTTCTAGTATACCTAACCGGAACGACGCGCTACAAATGAGCAGTTTGTGAACGATCGGCGCATGGCGTTATTTTTTGGCGGCCATCACTTCCTCGATCTTTTTGTTCGCCGCTTCCTCCGCTTCCCTAAGCGCCGTATTGATATCCTTCTGCCCGTTCATAACCGAGAGGTAAGCCGTATTGAGGAAGCCCGGCACCTGACCGAAATACGTATTGAACGGATACGGAGAAGCCGCGGACTCCAGCGGCACGGCTGCCTTTACATTTTTGCCGGCCAACTGCGGCACGTTTTTCCCGAGCACTTCCGTCAAATTGTCGATCTTGATCGGCGGAACATACCCGTGCTTGGCGAACTCCTTCTGGAACTCTTCCGAGCCGATATAGGCCGCGGCGAGAAACGCCTGGTCGCGGTTTTTGCTCGTGTTCGCGATGGCGTAAAACGGAAGCTGCAAGCCGGGTCCAGCCTTGGGAGCGTCCTTGAAGCGCGGAAGCTCCACAAGATCCCAATTGATCGGCGTTTGTTTGACGATATCCCACGAACCCCCGCTCTGAGCGGCCATGATCGCCACCCGGCCTTCTTTCCAGAACAGATCGTTAAAGGTCGGGGCGTACTCATTGCCGTCGATGCGGTGAAACCGGGCGAAATTATCGATGATTTTTTTCCAGTTGTCGTTATTCAGCGTTGCTTTGTTCGTCTTCGTATCGATGTAGCCTTGCGACAGCTGATTGACCGGCAGCAGATGGCCGTAGCCTTCCTGGAAACCTAAATATTGAACGCCGCCGTCCTGTCTCGTCAGTTTGCGCGCCATCTCGTACACTTCGTCCCAGGTCATGCCGTCCTTCGGGTAGGAGACCCCGAACTTGTCGAAAATGTCTTTGTTGTAAAACAGCGCTGTCGATACGGCCGCATTCGGAATCCCGTACACTTCCTGCTTGCTGCCGAACTGCTGCATCTGTTCCAGAACGACGGGATACAGTTTGTTCAAGTCATATCCATACAGCTTGATCAGATCGGTGACGTCGCTTTCCAGCTTGTTGTCCGCCATCAGCGTATAAAACGAAGCTCCGCTTACTTTGATCAGATCGAGCGGAACGCCTTGGGCGAGCAGGTCGGGCAGCGACCCGCCTCCGTTATCCTTATTGGCCGAATACAGCTTGAAGGACATGTTCGGGTACTTCTTGCGGACCTGATTGCCGTACAGCTCCATAAACTGCTCCTGCGTATACGTAGACGAGTTCTCGAACACGTTGATGACGACCGGCTTGGATGTCGCTTCCGCAATTTTGCTGGCGAAGTCGTCTTTCTTGGCTGCACCGCTGTCTCCGCCCGGTTCCGCCGTTTTCCCTCCGGTTCCGTTCCCGCTGCAGCCGGCCAGCAGAGCCGCAATCGTCAAGCCCGCAATCACGATCGATCTTTTTCCGTTCATTCGGAACACCCCTTCGTTTGTCTCATATGATCATTCCATAACCGGCCTAGCGAACCGGTCCACACCCCGGCCGCATCCGTCTTTCCCGCTTCCGTTCAACTGCCTGCTCGCTCAAAGCTTGATCACCTGATCGCGAGGCGAGGAAGCGTTGCGGAAATCCGGCACATCGATCACCCGGCCGCCGTTCATAATCGACAGTTCGGACAGCAGACCGACCGCGGTCCATTCGCAGGCGTCATACACGTCGATCGCCGGAGGAATCCCGCCGCGGACCGCCTCGATAAAATCGTGCACGATAAAATAATCTCCGCCCCAGTGGCCGGCCCGCTTCTGCTCCTCGGTAGCGTTGCGGTACCGCTCCGGCATCTTGTCGTAATGACCGGCAAGCGGCTCCCATTTGGCATGATCCATCGATTCGCCGTCGGTATGAAAATAAATTTTATGCTGATCGCCCAGCCCTCTCGGCGCCTCGTAGCTGCCTTTCGTTCCTTGCAGCGTGTAATAGCCGCAGTTGCCCGGCCGGTTCGACACGCAGTCAAGGCGCAGACGGATCAGCTTGCCGCTCTCGAGCTGGCACATCGTGACGGACGTGTCTTCCTGCCGGAACTGCGGGGCCGTATGCCAGCCCGTGCCGAAGCAGGCGACGCTTTTGATCCGGTCTCCGCGGAACCATTGCATTAGCGGCCCGAGACTGTGCGTCGGGTAGAAATTGCCCCGTTTGCCATACTGCCAGTAATGGCGCCAGGAGGTCCGGTTCGCCGTCGGATCGTTCGCCACCCGGCGGTTATGTCCGAAGGCGAGATGGCGGTTGCTGTGCAAATATTCCCCTTCGGCGTAATAAATATCGCCGAACATCCCTTGCCGGACCATATTGCCGATCAGCTGGTTTTCCGGAATATAGCAGTAGTTTTCCGCCATCATATATACTTTGCCGTGCTTCTCCACCGCTTCCTTCAGCCACCACAGCTCATCCATCGTGACCCCCGCGGTCACCTCGCACAACACGTGCTTGCCGGCTTCCAGCGCCTGGATCGTCTGCTGGAGATGAAACTGCATCGGCGTGGCGACGAAGACGGCATCGATATCCGACTCGAGCATATCTTCATAGATCCGGTACGTGTTCGGAATTCGGAGCCATGCCGCCCGTTCCAACAGCTGCCCTTCGTGCAGATCGCATAAAGCGGTTACCTCGACGCCCGGAATCGAGTTGAAGCCGAGCATCATGCTTAACCCTCTTACCCCGGCAATTCCGATCTTTAAAGTCATTGCTTCCACTCCTATCTGTGTAAGGATCGTTACCGCTCTTTTTGTATGCGCTTACAATGATGTTGCTGCATCTTGTGAAGCAGTCTCCCGTCTCCGATTTATACGGTTAGCCCCCCTTCTTTCAACTGACGGAATGTCGTTCCGTATGCTGAACCACAACTATAGCGTACCATACCCTCATTTCCGGGATATGATCTATCTTGCATCGTTTTCGACTCTTATTTGCCTAATCTTGCTTTCTTGCGTCCTTGCCGTCCCTCCGCCCAGCCCGTCGTATCCGTCCTGCACGGCCCACTCATGACGTGGCGCTTTGCTCCCGGCGGTATTGATCCGGGGACATGCCGACCTGCTTTTTGAACACTCGGCTGAAATGAGCCAAATTATTGTAGCCGACCTGGTAACATACATCCGTAACCGTACTGTCCTTCCGGTAATAAAACAGCAGCTTGGCCTGCTTGATGCGTCTGTGGCGCAAGTAATCGAAGATCGTCATGCCGGTCATCTCGCGGAACATTCTCGTCAAATAATATTTGCTCATATGAAGCTCGGCTTCCATCTGCTCCAGCGTGACGTCCTGCATGTAATAATTTTCAATAAAGGCGATCATCTTCTGCACGTTCCGTTCTTTTTCCGCCGATATCTTCGGATTGCTCTCCATCGTCTCCTTGCATAAATTGCTGATAAACATCAGCAAATCGTAAAACGCCATCAGGAAACGGTTGTAATACGCCTTCTCCTCTTCTTCGTAGAAATGGTTGATCCGCAGTAAAATGTTCTCGCAATCGGCAACCTGCTCCTCGCTCAGCCGGATCTGGTGGTTGCGCAGCTCGATGAACGGTTTGAGCGGCGAGTCCGTGCAGAAGTAAGGGTCGAATACGTGGGCCAACTGCGGGTCGAACGAAAACCGGGTCTGCACGCAGTCCCATCCCTGTTCCGCCTTCGGACTGTAAGGCGTGATGCCGTTCGTAATGATCATGTCGCCGCGCCCCCAACGGACCGTATGCTCGCCTTGCCGGTAGTCGCATTGGCCGCTATGGACGTAATAAAAATGGTATTGGGTGCAGTCGTGGGGAGTGACGCCAGGGTCGCTTTTCTTGTACTCATACGTGGCAAAAGGGAAATGCTGACGGGGGTGCCTCATCGATAATCCCTCCAAATTCGATTAGTTGGTTTCGATGGATGGGCAAGATTGATCAAATGGTCTTGAGTCTACTGTATCACAATTCCATGGCGGAAATTTGATTTTTATTGTCGTTTCCTGCTCCTCATTTGATTTTTATTGCCCTATCAGCGAATTGGAAAATGGCGGCAGGAGATCCGGAGGCGAGGACGAATATGTAGCTTCGTACGTTTCCATATCATGGCGCGGGTGGAGCTTTGCCGAGGCGCAAGGCCGCCATAAACGCGGGAAACTGTCCTCCTTGCGGAGGGGCAGACCCGCATTCCGACGCCGATAACCGGGAGGAACACGATGAACGCTCTGACGGAACAAGAACGCCAGCAAGGATACCGGCTGTTGTTTGACGGCAGCACGCTGGGCGGCTGGGCGGTAACGCGCCAGCCGGAGGAATGGCTCGTCCGCGACGGGAACCTGGTGTGCACCGGGGACAGCCACGGCTATGCGTATACGGAGGATCAGTTTGAGAACTTCATCCTGGAGCTCGAATACAAAGGGGCGCCCGGGACGAACAGTGGCGTATTTTTCAGATGGTCGGATCTGAGCGACCCGGTGAACACCGGACTGGAGATGCAGATCTGGGATACGTTCCACCAGGAGGAAATGGTCAAAAACAGCTCCGGCGCCTTGTACGATCTTGTCGCTCCGTCCGTTAACGCCGTGCGGCCGGCGGGGGAATGGAACCAGATCGTCGTCAAATGCGACGGCAGCATCGTCGAGCTCACGCTGAACGGGACGCTCGTCGTCAAGGCCGATCTCGACCAGTGGACCGTTGCCGGCAAAAACCCGGACGGCACGGACAATAAGTTCAAGTACGCTTGGCGCGACCAGCCCCGCCGGGGACATATCGGGCTGCAAAACCACGGCGGCTACATCGAGTTCCGCAATTTAAAGCTGATCGAGCTGTAAGCGGGTTATTAAGCAATCCAGGGAGAACATGGGAGATCCGCCCCAGGGCGGCGGCCGATCGTCATTGGAAGCGGGCGAGGAGCGGTACGAAGCCGGAGCCGGGGGCGGACTCTGGTGGAAGCACAGCGGAAGAGGGCTGGCGCTCGTATCGGGCAGACGCGGGCCCGCCGATACCTTTTAAAGGCGGTTTGAGCGGTTTGAGACTCTTATTCGGCCGTTTTGTGCCTATGAGGGCGACTTAAGAGCGGTTTGTACCTCTAATTCCGGCGCTCTCTGCAGCAAATGGGTAGCGTTACGAGGAAATTAGCTGCTGCAAACCGCTCTTATTTTCTCACCACGACCGATTTCCAACTAAATAAGGGGTACAAATCGCTCCTATTGCCCTCTCCCTTCTTCGGTTCCCCGAAAAAAGGACCTCGGCCCCCACAATGCAGCGGGATTTGAGGTCCTTTCGTTTGGAAACCGGGTGTTCCCAGGCCATATGCGAGCACTTTTGGGACAACCTCAGTTTCATTCTTTATTCGCATTCACGCAAACCCACGTGCCCCTCAAACCGACCGGTTTCGGAAAAACGGGAAAAACAGCCAAAAGCTTCTGCGGCGCACCGGGTGGCGCACGGACCGCGGAGTCAGGACCGGCTGCAGCCCCCCTGCCAGAAGCTTGCCGCCGCCAGAACGGTCGTTCACCGGGACGGGCAGTGTCGACCAGGCGGGAGCAGCCGCCTGCTGCGAGGTGACGGCCTGCACCAGATCGGACAGAGCCGGCAATGCCGCTTGCGCTGAAGCGTCTTTCGCGAAAGCATCCGGCGCTTCCTGCACGCCGCCGCGATCCGGCATCAACTGCGACAGCAGCAGCGGAATCTCCAGCTCCCTGTCTCCCCCGCGGCCCTCTGCCGCCGGGATTTCCACAGCGGCTGCGGCCTCCTCCCGCCAGAGCGGATAGATCATTTTCCCTTCCAGCACATGCAGACGTTTCGCAAGCTGAGCGTTTTCCTTCTGCAGCTCCTCGATTTGCTCCAGCAAAACTTTCATCGTAAGTCTCGACTTACGCGGCTTTTGTTGCTCTTCTACAGAACGATCGGACGGCTGCGACGACATTGGATCATTAGCGGCTGTTTCGATATGCGGTTCCACGGCTTCGGCCTCCTTCAATAAAATAACTGGACTACTAGATTAGTAGTTTTTATCCTACCGCACTTCCAGTAAGATTACTGTCGAAGGCCGCTGTCAAAAGAGCATTACTTATGGAGACGGGCACGGGACCCGTCCGTTGGGACGTAACGCCTACTTCATGTCGGACATCACGCTTGCCGTCGAAAAAGAGCCGGACCCCGGTTTCACGCTATCGCCATGTCGGATTTTCACGAGGTTGGACAACAGCCTGTGTACGCCCGCGCACCAAATAGCAGGCCACCCGCGGTTGCCCAGTCACCGGCCCGCAGGCAAAATATCGAAGCTGCACGATCGCGGCAGCTGCTCCAGCTCGCTCATCAGCCGCTTCGCCTCGGGCAGCCTGTCGGATACCGGATGATCCCCCGCCAACGGCTGTTTGTTGTAAATCTTCCTAAGCTCGGCGTTATACGCCCCTCCTCCACCCGGCCTGATCACGATGCGATGGGGCTCGAAGGTCAGCACGCCCGTCAAATCCCGCACGATTGCGGAAGAGGAGCTCTCCAGCAGCAGTAACAACTGGTAATCGGTCAGCCCATCCAGCGAAGCGGCTGTGCTCCCGTCCGCCTTAAGCTGCTCCAGCACGGCCCTCGCCAAAATCTCGTCCGCCGCCAAATAAAACGGATGCGCAAAAATCCGATTATCGGCCGCAACCGCACGGCAAATATGCAAGGCCGTCTCGTCGTCCGCCGCAATTCGGTTCCCACAAAAGGTGATGCCGCGGATAATGTCCGACGGATGCCTGATGTAAAGACCCGCGCCATACGTATCGCGCAGGAAGCTGTCCAGATGATCGATGCGGATGCCGTCCGATTGGCCGCTTAGCGGAGTATCCTCGTTCAACAGTTCGATCAACCGGGACGCGCATAAGCCATGCTTGGCCAAAATCGATGCAACGGAAGCCGACCGGATCACCTCTTCCGTGAGCGCGTGATGGCTTTTGCCCAGTGCTTTTTCCACGGAATGCGAGAAGGGCAAGTGCCCGACGTCATGCAAAATGGCTGCGGCATGCAGTTCCCGCCACTCGGGGAACCACCGCTTCGTCAGCGCCCACACCCCCACCGTATGCTCGTATCTCGAATGTGTAACCGGACCGATCAGAGCGCCCGCGCCAAAATGATGCAAATGTTTTAACCTTCTGACGGCGGCGCATTGGAACAGCTCAACCTCGAATGGCTCGGCCCAGCCTCCAGCCGATAAACCGGCTCCCACACGGCCGGGGTGGTGAACGTTTGCTCGGTTTGTCTCATGGATCTGGTTATCCTCCTTGCGGGTAAAGTTCGGATGTGTCGAAACTATTTCCTCTCCCGATCGTCTAATCAAGTAAATATAAACTTTAACATTAAAGGGTGAAATTAGGATGCCTTGCATGCAGAGAAAAAGCTTGCTGGCAATAACCGCCGTCCTGATCGGGACGCTCACGGCGGGCTGCATCCAAACATCGCGGGGCAGCTGGGGCAACGGGGCCGGCTCCAGGCCCATCTTCGCAGGTCCTGTAATCCAGCAGCCCGTCCAGCTCCGTCTGCTCGATGCGAGCCGGATGCCGGCCGATACGTTCCAGAGCGCTGTAACAGACCTGCTGCTGAAGCGCCAGCCGATGATCACGATCGAGCCGGTCGTTTATCCGGAAGGAACCGACTGGCGGACGCTTCTGGCCGGCGAATCCCCCGATCTTGCGCTTATTCCGCTGTCCGAGCTCGAATCGGGCCAAGCTGCGAACGAATGGCTCGATCTGTCCGGCATCATCCAGGAAATGACTGTTGAAGCACGCAAGCTCGGCCAGCTTCCGAAGGATACCGATCCGCTTAACGGCGCTGAGAAAATCAGAAGCACGGAGGGGACCTATGGTCTGCTGCCTCCCGGGAAGGGCGCTTCCCTGTATTTTAACAAGGACATCTTCGATAAATTCGGGATTCCTTATCCTGCAGAAGGACTGACCTGGGGCGAGACGAAGGAGCTGACGGCCCGATTGACACGGGTGGACCGGGAGATCCGGTACGTCGGTTTCGCGGCGGACCGCTCTCTCCTGCTGAGCCATATGTCGAAGCTGGCTCCGCTGGCCAATCCGCAATCCGAACGGGCGCAGTTGATGAGCGAAAAATGGATTCCATGGCTGACCGCTTTGAAATCGGTATACGATGTACCCGGCATGGAAGTCGAAGGGATTGGCCGGGACCTTAGCAAAAACCGGTTTATCCAAAAAGGGGATGTCGCCATGTGGGCCGGCAACTTCATCTACCCGCCTCTTGAGCAGATGCAGCGTCGTGTCGGCCGAATCCCGCTTCCTTCCTTTGACAGCAAGCTTGAGGGCATCCCGGGATTGCCGGCCGGATACGTTTTCGTGGTTCCGAAGACCGCCCGGCATCCGAAGGAAGCTTTGTACGCTGTCGCCGGCATCGTTACCGCTCCGAGCCGTTCCAGGCTGGAAGCTGCGGCGCTTGGCGAGCTGGGACTCAAGTTCGGCGACGTGCTTGCCGGGCAGAAGGATTTGAACACCGCCTTCCGGGAGGCGGAGGAACTCGTGGAGATTAGGCGCAAAGCCGGGCAGATCAACTAAAGCGCAGGCTTGGACGGGGAATGGCGGTTACGACTGATCGAGCCGGATCGTGTAAGCGCGGACCGGCCGTGCGAAGTCGTCCGCCAGCATATCCATATACACCGTGTCCACTCTGCGATTCCCGGACCGGATCAGCTCGCGCCGCCGGCCGATCTCGCGAAAGCCGGATGCCTGCAAGCAGTCCAGCTTCGCCTGCTGGTCGTGCATCGCCCATACCGTTACCGCGTACAAGTTTAAAATATGAAAGCCGTATTCCAGCAGCAAGCCGACCGCCTCCTGCCCGCAGCCGTTCGTCCAAAACTCCAAGTCGCCGGGAGCGAGCCACAGAAATCCGGATTGGTTCAGATGGCTGACCCCGGTTATACTCCCGACGCCCAGCAGGCGTTCTTGTTCGGCCGATACGATCGCATAATGATAGCCGTGCTTCATCATCTCTTCCACGTCGTCCCGCGTCTTCTCCAGCGAGCATGAGTTTGTACCGCTGTCCCAGTACGGCGTGAGCGCGGGATCGTTTCTCCATCCGGCGATGGGCTCCGCATCCTCTGACAGGAGCGGGGATAAATAGACGTGGTTCCCCGGCACCCGCCGCCAATGTTTCCTCATGGCGCATCCGCCCCCTCCTTCAGAATATCGTCCGCGAGCATATCCATCCAGACGATATCGTACCGGCGCCCGGCGACCAGCTTGGCTTTCCGCCTGCGCCCGATTTCGCGAAACCCGCATTTCTCGTAACACCGGATCGCCGCCTTGTTATACTCGTATACGCCCAGCTCGACATTGTGCAGATGCAGCTCCATGAAGCCATAATGAAGCAGCAGCCGAACCGCTTCCTGTCCGTACCCTTTGTGCCGGAATTCCGGGTCCCCGATCGAAATGACCAGGCTGGCGTAGCGATGATGCTCATTGACGCCGGTTAGCGCACAGATCCCGACGAACCGCTCAGCCGCCCGATCCACAATCGCAAAATGGTGGCCGGCCGCACTCATGCTTTGCAACGATTGGCGAACCTTCGGAAGCGGGAACATTTCAGCAGCATGCCCCGTCAGTATCGAAAAATCCAGGTCGTTGTTCCACTCCGCCAGCTTCTCTGCATCCTCCGGATCAAGCGGGGATAAATAAAGCCGCTCCCCCTCGATTCGTTTGTAATACGGCATCGCTTCTGCACCTCGTCTCCATATGGAAATGAATGTATAACCAAACGTAACAGCCCCCTGCTCGCGGAACAAGGGAACGAATTGTTACAGGCATATTATCCGGGGCGGGTGATACGGGCCAACTGCGGTCGAGGCGCTTGCTTCTTGCCTTCGGTCATTCGGCGAAAATCGGAAGCAGGTCTCTTTACTTCCCCATCGAGATTCGTATAGACATCCAACCTAATATGTGGATAAATAGGAAGAGATAATGGTTAGAACAAATATGATTGATTATGGTGGGAATAGGGTGGGGGCATGTATACAAATAAACGGTGGGCGGTGGAATACAATGAAATGGCAAATTGTACTTTTCGCAGTTGGAGCGGGGATCTTTGCATTTACCGAAAACTATTGGGTGGCCGGATTATGCTTACTTGCAGCTATCGTGAAAACGATTCGGTACAGGCTGGATAAGAACATCAACGAATGAGAACGGAAACGGGCCGCAGAATGTCAGTGTCACCCGGGAACGTGGCTTATTGCACAAGCAGCTTGGAGCGTCGCTGAAGTAATGCTCGGTGTCATCTGTTAATATGACTCGTTGCAAGCAGCTTCAAACGTCGCTGCAATTAAAGGTATTGGGGGATAAGAGCGGTTTGCCGCTCTTATTTTCGTCATTGGCGGGCTTTGCGCAAAAATAAGGGTGGTTTGCACCTCTTATCAAGCTGCGAAAACGAAGAATTCGTTCCCGGCGAACGAAATAAGAGCCGCAAACCACCTTTATCACCACTAGCGTTGCAAAGAGCAAATTGGAGGAAAGAATTCGGCTCCTGTTCAAAATGGAGATGACTCCAGTTCATCCAATTCAGTAATAATTTTACAGTTGGTTTTTCACCGAATAAGCTAAAAAGTAAAGGGGGAGTTATCGTCCTTGCGCATTATCCTAAATATGTAAAATGTGATTTAATGTGTCAAATTTGTGCGATGAGTCTTGGCTTCATGGACTTCTTTGCCCGTTTGGGAGGTCGCCCCTCTCGCTTCGGACGTCCCTTCGAGGTACGTGTTGCTTTTCGTTCCAGGGCTTCTAGTAGCTTCGACCACGGTAGATTCGCATAGAGTCGGATCAACCGAAGGAGTTCCCATTCGGTTCGTTTGCAGTCTACCTTCAGCTTGACTAGCAAGCACAAAGCATAGGCGATCACCGCGATATACAACTGGTTCCAGATGGCTTCCGGCGTGTATCCATGCGGCTTTACCAAACGAATGTGCTGTTTGATCCACTTGAAGAACAACTCTATCAGCCAGCGATGACGGTAAACGTCGGCGATCTGGTGGGCGGATAAATCCAGACGGTTCGTGACCAGCCGATACAAGCGCCCTTTACCATCTTTGAACTCGATCAGTCTCAGTATACCTTCTTCGCCGGGCATCTGGACCATTGCATCTCGACAGAAATTGCCTCGTTTGGGAAGTTCCCGTTCCTGAGCGACCATCAGTCGACTGTTATCCTTCACACGAGCGACGAACTTAATGTTCTGCGTCAACCAGAGTCGAAAATTTTTATACACCTGATAGCCGCGATCGGTGACATAAGTCGCGTCCTTGTCGACAATAAGGCCATGAACGACCTCATGATCCGCCACATCTTGTGTCGAGGCAATGATTTGATCCGGATACCTTGTTTCGTCATCGACCACGACAAGGGAAGTATGCATTTTCACACCGTGGTTGGTTGCAGAGCAATAGGCCCACTTGGAGAGAATCTCCGGCAGAGTGACCTGAGTGGAATCAATGAGTTTCAGTTTCCCGATCTTCGGTGAAATGGCACGTCGGCCCTTCGTCAACTGCTCAATTTGCCCGGTTACCTGTATGAAAAGCGAGTGCAGATGACGAAGGGGAATCAGTTTCATTTTACGCGAGAGTTGAGAAGCACTAATGCTAGTTAGACCAAGTAACTTTTGAAGAGATTCGTTCGCCGCGAGATGTTCCGACATTTCGGCATAGGAGCCGCGTTGCTGTAACTGAGCCTCGATAAAGAGTAGTGTTGAAGTACCCGTGAACAACTTATGGGTGCGGTAATCCAGTTGTTTGTTTCGGGAAAGATCCACTTTTAGCATTTGTAGACATTGACAAATGACACTTGAATTCGTAACGTTATCCATAGAAATCCCCTTTGTTGAGACGTGTTAGGGATAACGCGCTTGGGAACTCAACAATAGAGGATTTCCATTTTTTTGTCCACGAAAATACATCATTAAATTACATTAATAGTAAATTATTGAATGAAAATTTATTTGAAAACTTTGATGCAACGCTAGTGGTCTGGAGGGGGAAATAAGAGCGGTTTGAAGCGGCTAATATTCGCGATAAGGGTGCAGACCGTGCGAGTTGGTTGAAACAAGGGGTGCAACCGCCTTTATTTGGCCCAGTTTCTCGAAAAGGCCGAAAATAGGAGGTGCCAAAGACTTCTATTTTGTCATAGTGCCCGCACGCAATACGTTTTCAGCGATGTCCTATTTCGCCATAGGGCCCACACGCATGACGTTTTGCAGCGATGTCGAACACGTCCTGCTTGTGCGCGCGGAGTCGGAGCCTCTGCCCGCTGGAAATCGTTGTTCGTTCACCGGTCACTGCTGCGAACGAAAGACAGCACAATATCTTGCGGATGGTCGCCGAACCCGGAGCCGAACAAGTTCAGGCCGCCCTTGTTCACGGCGTTCTCGCTTACTTCGAAGCGTACGCGGATCGGCTGGAGATAATGAAGGCCGAGCATGTCCAGCGTCGTCTCGGCTGCCGAAGCGCCGCCTAGGTAGCTGCCCTGTCTGGTCACCTTCCATTCGGTCAGGGTGCCGTATTCGGTGCCGTGGAACCAGCGTTCCGGCGTCAGCTTGCCTTTGCGGTCGCCGAAGTCGCCCGGGCTGGTCCATGTGCCGATATGCAGATCGTTCATGTACAGAGAAATATCGGACGGCCAATCCATCTTGAAGCTGTATACTTCCGAGCCTATTTCGGCTTTGAGCCTAAGCTCCTCGAGAGGTACGCCGGGCGGGATCGGATTGGCAAAAAAATATTCGATGCTCCCCGCTCCCGAAAACCAGAGAAGGGATGCTTCGGTTCTCTCCGGCATATAAAAGACGCGCGGATCGTCGATCGAGCCGATCTGGGAAGCTTCGCGTTCATTCGATGTCCGCTGCAAGCTGCACGAATAACGCGACGTTCACCTGCTCGGGCGCCCCCTTAGCATTCATCGAAACAACCTCCGGGTTATTCCGACGAGTGGTAAGGGGGTGTTTTTTCAGACACTGTGCGTCTTCCTGTACGTCGCCGGAGTAACATTCATATGTTTTCTGAAAATCCGGTTCAAATAGTAGCCGTTCTGGTACCCGATGCTTTCCGAGATTTGCTCCAGCGTTAAAGTCGTTTCCAGCAGCAGCCGCTTCGCCTTCTCCAGACGAATCGAGGTGAGATGCTGAATCGGCGTGATCCCGAAGTCCGCCTTGAATTTCTGGGTGAATCGGGCCGGGCTTAATCCGAGCATAGCGGCTATCTGCTTCAGGTCGATCGTTTGGAAGGCGTGCTTTTGGATAAGGGAAGAGGCTTTGAGCATAATCGGCTCGGGCTTATTTGGCATGATCCGGTCTTCAGACCCCGCATCCTCTCCGGATTCCCCGCAATACAGCAGCCAGATGTCCTGCACATAATGGCTGATCCGATGCAGTCTTCGCTCGGTATCGAACGTCTCGGATTGTTTCATCATCTTATAGTTGGCGAGAAGGCGGCTTGTATTTTGCAAATTGATTTTGCCTGTGAAAAACTCCTGGCTATCGGCCGGCTCCATCCGGCGTCCCTCCCGGGTAAACCAGCGCAGGCGCAGTACGAAAAAAGTGAGAGGCTCGACGATGACACGGCGAAACGGCGTTTTCGGAGGGCAGATGAGAAGATCACCAAACGTCGCGATTCCTTTATCCCCGCCCAGCTCGTAATAAAACGAACCGCTTTCCACGGCGAAAATGGTCCATTCCTTGTACGTATCTTCATAAAACAAAAACTTGTCTTTGCGCTCCCAATACATCGAGTAAATTAATCGGGGCACGCAATCGCTCAACAGGAAGCCGTCCACAGGTCACCCTCCTCTGCAGCAAGAAATGAAAGCGATTAAATTATGTATACAGTGTAATTAAAAAACCGGCATTTTAAAAGGAAAACGGCTGTTCTAGTATGAAGTCAGAACGACTACAGATTAAATTTCTCGGAGGAAACCATGAAGCTGGAACAAGAAAACCGCAAAAGAACCGTTTTGAACACGCAATTATTCGTAGCGGGAGGGGGGCTTGCCGGAGTAGCGGCCGCGGTCGCAGCGGCGCGCAACGGAGTTAGCGTGATTTTGTGTCAAGACCGGTCTGTATTAGGGGGAAACGCTTCGTCGGAAATCCGGATGCATGTATCCGGCTCGTCTCCACGGGGGAAAGAACTGCAAACGGAGGCGAGGGAGAGCGGCATCATCGAAGAAATCATGCTGGAATGCGCCGTACGCAACCCTCAGCGCAGCGCCTCAATGCTCGATCTGATTTTGTACGAAACATGCAGAGACGAACCGCTCCTGACGTTGATGCTGAATACGGCGGTCGTCGGCGTGCGGAAGGAAGGCAGCCGGATTGCGGCGGCCTACGTCAACCGGGAGAGCACGGAAGATTATTTTGAAATCGAGGCTGCGATTTTCGCCGACTGTACGGGCGACGGGAGACTCGGCTTCGAGGCGGGCGCGTCGTTCACGACCGGAAGAGAGGCGGCCGGGGATTATGGAGAATCCGCAGCAGTCGGGCAAAGCGACGCTTACCGGCTCGGTTCCTCGCTGCTGTTCACGGCGCGGGACGAGGGCAGGCCGATGCCGTTTGTCAAGCCGGCCTGGGCGCGCACATTCAGCGAGGACGATTTGCGTTTCCGCGGACATCACTCGTGGGAATACGGATACTGGTGGATCGAGTTCGGCGGCATGTTGGATACGATCAAAGATAACGAAACGATCCGCGACGAGCTGCTGGCAATTTTGATGGGGGTCTGGGACCATATCAAGAACAGCGGCAATCACCCCGAATCGTTGAACTGGGCGCTCGATTGGTTCGGTTTCGTGCCGGGCAAGCGGGAATCGCGCCGGTTTATCGGGAAGCACGTGCTGACCCAGAACGATTTGGAGCAGGCAGTCGATTTCGAAGATGTAATCGCTTACGGCGGCTGGTCGATGGATACGCACCCTCCGGGGGGCATCGACGCCAAAGAAGAGAAGCCGTGCAACCAGCCGTATACGCCATACATGTACGGCATCCCTCTAAGATCGTTAATCAGCAAAAATATCGCCAACCTGATGTTCGCCGGGCGCAACATGTCGGCTACGCACATAGCCTTCTCCAGCACAAGGGTGATGGCAACGTGCGCGGTGGCGGGAGAAGGGCTTGGTACATTCGCCGCGGTTGCGTTGAAATCGGGAAAACCGCTGGAGGACGCCTGGTGCGACAAGCCGCTTGTTGAGGAAGCTCAGCAGCAACTGCTGCGGCAAGGGGCGTATTTGCCGGGACGGCTGCTGGCGGATTGCAACCGGGGGGCGGAAGCGCGAATAACGGCCTCCTCCGAGCAGGAAATCGGCCGCGCCGCGCAAGTCGTCGACCGTCATACAAGGACGGTGTCGGGACCGCTTGGCGTACGGCCGGATCTGACCGCTCCGGGGACGCACCGCTGGATGTCGGACCCGTCCGATCCGGCGCCGTGGCTGGAGCTGCGCTGGGAGGAGCCGATCGTCATCCACAGCATCACCATCGTATTGGATACCGGACTGCATCGGTACTTGACCTTATCGCACCAAAAAGCGCATCAAAACAAAATGGTATGGGGGCCTCAGCCGGAGACGGTCAAGCAATTTCGCGTGTTGGCGGCAATTGGAGATGAGGTTCGGGAGATCGTCCACGTCCGCGACAATTATAAACGACAGCTGAAGTTCGACATCCCGATGAACCGCGTCTCCTGCCTGCGTATCGAAGTGATCGAAACGAACGGTATTAATCATGCCCGAATCGTCGAGATTCGTGTGGAATGAACGCTTCAACTATATAAGTTGAACTAATATAGCGGTTGAAAAAACAATTCGGAAGGGTGTCCCCCATGAAAATGAAAACGTTTTTGTTTCTGTCCGGTATCGGCGTACTCCTGTTGACCGGCTGCAGCCAAACAGCATCCGAGCAAGGAGAGCCTGGCGAGCAACAGAAGCCGCCGCCGGCCAAGGCCGATCCGGTAACGCTGCAGGTGGCCAGCCAAGGCTCCAGTACAGTTCTGGACGAGGAGTTTAAAAATGTTGTCCAATCGTTTTTGGCAAAGAAATACCCGCATATTACGCTGAATTACAATCCGGAGGGCGCGGGTACGTCACTTGATGCGCTGATGGCTGCCGGAACCATTCCGGATCTCATCGTTACCTTCAACGGCAATCTGGCTTCGTATAAAGAAAAAGAACTCGTGTCCGATATGACGCCGCTGTTCCAAACATCCAATATCGATCTTAACCGTTTCGAGCCCGGATACATCACCGATGTGAAGAACGCTTCGGATAAAGGGGAAATGTACGGACTGCCCATTAATGTGAACTACCACGCGATGTACTACAACAAAGACATCTTCGATAAATTCGGAGCGCCTTATCCGACGGATGGGATGAATTGGGAGCAGCTCATCGATTTGTCCAAAAAAGTGACGCGGCTGGAAGGAGGTACGGGGTTCCGCGGACTGGACCCGGGGAGTACCGTGATCTGGATGTCGCAGCCGTTATCGATCGCGGCCATCGATCCGAAAACGGATAAAGCGAGCGTCCATAACGACAAATGGAGCAGAGTGTTCAAGCTGGCCAAATCGATATATGAAATTCCCGGCAACGGCTTCATAACGGCTTCGCCGAAAGATCAGTTCATGAAAAGCAAAACGTTGGCCGTGCTGCTCGATTTAAACATACTGACCCAATTATCGGCTGCCGGGAAAGAAGGGCTGAACTGGGATGTCGCGCAGTATCCGAGCTATACGGAAAAGCCGAATACGTACGGCAACGCCAGCGTATACGTCATGGTTGCAACCAAAACGGGCAAGCACCGGGACGATGCGGTAAAAGCGATCGAGCTGATCACTTCGGAGGAAGTGCAGCTAGCCTTGTCCAAAAAAGGAAGACTGTCTCCTCTGAAGAGCGATCAAGTGAAGCAAGCGCTCGGAGCCGACAATCCCGACTTGAAAAGTAAACGCTTACCAAGCATTTTTAAAAGCATTCCCGTTGCGTACCCGGTCGCTTCGCCGTTTCGGGGGAAAGCGGAGGGCATCCTCGTGAACAAATTCAGAGAGTACGTAAACGGTGCGATTGACGAGAATACGGCGCTTAGTCAAGCGGAGGAAGAGATCAACAAGCTGGTTGCGACGGAGAAGAACAAATAACGGATCGGGTTATGAAAACGAAGGACTCCGCGCAGTTCCATTTATAAAGCGATGTTAGGGAGGAAGAACCTATGAATGAGGAACATCCAAACCGTTCAGACTCGATAAGCCGGAGGAAGCTGCTTGCTTCCATGGGGGCAGCCGGAGCCTCGTTTGCTGTAGGAGGCTTGCTTCATGCCCGGGCATTGGACCCGGAACCGCAAGGGAATGTGTCCGATTCGGTATATGGCTCGGTCTTCAAGAACAATGGCGGCAATGCGGGTGGGATTCGCAGCGTCGCCGAGCAAGTCGTCGAGGAAAAGGTCCCTCCCATGATTCAAGATCTCGCTCCTCCCCTGATGGCTGCGATGCTGGATGAGTCGTGCTTACAGACGATTACGATACAGGAGCTTCGCTTGATGGCCGCTGCGCCAACCGCCGATCTGTATGTCGTAACGGATGAAGGCAAGGAAGGCATCTTTCGCTACGATTCGCTCGATACGACCACGTCGGACAATACGGGAACCGTCGTCGTCACGGCATACGGCGCCCGGTTCAAACGAATTCACGAAGGCCGCGGCGTAAATGTGAAATGGTTCGGCGCCGCCGGCGACGGCTTGACCGATGACACCGCAGCGATTCAGGCGGCTATGGATGGTATGCCGGAAGGCGGAATCGTATTTTTCCCTGACGGCACGTATCGAACGACATCGAAGCTGATCGTCAAACACCGGAATGTGATGTTATCGGGTACGGGGAAACGGAGTATCCAACATCTGCACCGGGAAGGGGAGCACCGCTTCGACCATACCGTTCCGTCTACAATATTGGCCGATCATGCCGGGGATTGCGTCTGGTTGTCCCATGCGTACAATTTGAACGGATTTGCGGCAAGCCGGTTGACTTTCGTTACGAATGTAAAGAAAGCGTCAGGTGTGCAAAGCTTGAAGGCAGAACGCTGCTTTGGCTTCGATGTGGGCGGGGAAGGGCAATTCCGAAGGGAGTTCGTATTCGAGCACGTATCCGTCGGAAAATTCGGGAAAGCGTTTGAGTTATACGCGAGCTCCGCTTCCAGCGGTACCAGTTTTTCTGCGATGGGCGTTATTCGGATTCAGAATTGTGCGACGATGCACAATGACTTTATTGCACGGACGATCGATTCCACGGCATGGAACGGATTTGTTTATGATTATAATGAAGGAGGCAACAACGGAAAAAGCACAGGTACGGGCGGTATTCATATTTCGGGCCACAACATCTCCATTTGCCGCAATATTCTGGAAGGGCAGAGAGACACGATCCGTATTTCGGGCGGCCAGCGCGGGCTGACGATCAAAAACAATTATTTTGAAGCGAATACGGGCGAGGCTATTATTTACGTGCATCGTAACAATGGGCCTTTCGATATCGGAGAAAACTTTATGTCCCGGCCGCAGACCACACACCGGGTGCTTCTCAGTCAGTCGCTCAACGGCAGATGCAGCGATCCTTATTGGTCGCAGCAAACGAATAAGATGGAATTTGTGATGCCAGGGATTAACAATACGGAGAAATTTTTAAACAATAATGCGACGACACCGTATTTCCGAAGCGACCGCTTCGATCCGCAGCTGCTGCAAAAACCGGTCTGGAACGATGCTGCGCCTGCTAAACCGCCTGTGATCGGGACGGCCGCAAACCGCCGCATTACGGAGCCGTTCGATATTACGGTCGCAGCAGGCGAATGGGTGGTCGTATGCTGGATGCTGCGTCAAAAGACGATCGGGCGTACACCCTTCACCGCGATTACGCTGCAAGGAAGCGGACAAACTTTCGAATTCGAGCATTACGGGCATGGCAACTCGTTTCGCAATACGGAGTTCTCCGTCCTAACAAGCGCTATGAAGGCGGGTTCAGCCGCGTCGGTCGTAACGGTGGATATGTGGCCGTGCGGGAAATCGCCCGCGAACGGGGAAAGCTATGAGATCTACTCCCCGCTCGTGTATACGATTGCCGACGTGAACGACATCCGGCCTTATGTCGAGTTGAGGCAATATGTTCAGCATTTCGTTTTGCCGGAATTGAACGGTTTGATCTGATCGTGTGAAGGTTAGGATGGGAGGTGTAGCCGATTGGAATTAATTACCCGCTATTATGATGAGGATATCGTATTGAAACGGGCCGTCGATATCGTTTGTCCGACGCAGGTTACCCGGAGAGTCGCCCTCTTCTACATTCATGGCGGCGGCTGGAGAGCGGGGGCGCGGGACGGCTTTCACCGGCACTTGTATTATTTTTCACGCAAAGGCTATGTATGCGCTTCGGCAGGCTACCGGCTTGCGCCCCATGTTCATTTTACGGAGCAAATGGGGGATGTCGCGATCGGGTATGACCGGTTTCTCTCTTATATCCGGGAGCGGGAGCTGGAGGTCGACCGGGTGATCGTGCTTGGAAGCTCTGCAGGCGCGCATCTCGCTTCCATGCTGGCATTGACCGATCCGGCGGTATGGAATCGGGGCATTGAACCGACGGTACCATGGCTCCGGCCAATCGCTTGCGTGTCCATCAATGGACCGGCCACCTTGGAGAAGTGGGAACCTATGCACGAAGGCATCAAGCGCGATATTGAGAATATGCTTGGCGTCACCTACGAGGAAGAGAGTCCGCTCTTTCGCGATGCTTCTCCGATGGCATATGTGGAAGGGGAGGCAGCTGACTTTCTGTTTATACTTGCAGGCAAGGAGAAGTTTTTCCCGCATTCCTTCATTTATGAAATGAGCGAAAAGCTTCAGCAGTTGTCCAAACGTTCGGAGGTCGTGTTGTTTCCGGAAGCCGAGCACGGATTCTTTTATGGGGTTGGCAGCCCGCTGCAACATGAAGCGCTAACCGTACTCGAACCTTTTTTGGAAAGCTATGCGTAATCAAGATTAGGAGGAAGACGGGCTCATGACGGGGCCCGTTTTTCGTCGTAATATAAGAAGGTATAAGTTCTTCTCCGACGAATTGAAAAACCAATAAATAGCACTCTTAATAGTTCGATGTGGAACTCGGAGGAAGGAGGCGCCTGAATGAGAGTGATCGACTTGTCCATGCCGATTGCGGACGGCATGCCCGTTTATCCCGGCGATCCGGAGGTGAAAGTCAAGATAGCGCACACGTATGAGAGTCACACCTGGGAACTGCGGCAGCTTTCGATGGGCAGCCATACTGGAACACACGTGGATGTGCCTTCGCACATGCATCCCGGTGCCGCGACATTGGATGAGCTGCCACTGGAGCGATTTTTCGGTGTATCGCGCGTAGTACGGATCGAAGACCCGGCTTGGCCGGAAGGCCGGGGGCTGTTTTTCTCCGAATCCGTCGGGCTAGAATGCTTGGACCGACTCGCTGCATTGCGACCACCGTTCGTTGGCGGCGAACTGTCTGAAGATCTGGAGCGGGCGCTGCTTGCTATCGGAATTGTGACGTATACGGGACTGCAAGGATTGGATCGTCTTCCCGGCGGAACCGACTTTATGTTTTACGGATTTCCTCTGCGTATCGTCTGTGGCGACGGGTCCCCGGTTCGGGCCGTTGCGGTGGTGGAGGCTGAACCGGCTGGGCTTGGAATGAACGCATAAAATAAACTAGCGGAGAACGATAGAGAGGAGCTGCCTCAAGATCAGCTCCTCTTTGCTGTTTCATTGAAGTAACCCTTACACAGGACCTGCGCCCTAGTCGTGTACTACTAGAATAGTTCTGATCATATTCTTAAAAAAAGCAATAAGAAGGAGTGTAAAGTTAGTTGAAAAAAGTTAAGGTTCGTTTACGGCCTATTGTAAGTAAGATCAATTTACCCACTGTTCTGAAAGCAGCTATACTTCCAGGCGATTCCATGGAAAGATTATTTATTGCAACCCAGGTAGGAGAGATCTTTTACACAGGAAATGGGGTAATAAATACTTTTTTAGATATTCGTTCGCGTATTATCAAACTGGGTGCCGGTGGCGGATATGATGAGCGGGGATTGCTAGGGCTGGCGTTTCATCCCGAGTTTTATTATAACGGTCTGTTCTATCTACATTATTCAGCAGCTGGAACACAAGGTCCGGGTGCTCTTCCCGAACCTTTTCATCCTAACCCGTGTGATCCCGCAACTTTAAACCTAAGGTGGACAAACAGAGAAACTAAATATGATCATATAGATACAGTCGAAGAATGGATTTTACAATCGAAGGGTCAACCTCAAAGACGACGAACATTGCTTAACTTAAGAAGACCGTTTTTAAATCATAACGGTGTCAACAGCTTAAACTTTTCACCTGAAACAGGAAACCTTGTTGTAACGACCGGAGATGGGGGATCAGGCTATGATCCATTTCATTTAAGCCAGGACGACATGGAAATCGCCGGTAAAATAATTGAGATTGATGTAGCTAAGAATACAATGTTTATTAACCCGCCCGTAGTCACGCGTTTTAATGAACTTCCCGCACCTATTCAGGAAACGCTTACGGTTATTGCCAAAGGGGTTCGCAATATACCAGGTATTTCATTTCAAAAGGTTTATGATCAATATATCAAGTATGTGGGGAATGTCGGACAGGATTTGGTAGAATCGATTTATTCGTTCGTTCCTTATAAACCCATACCGGTTACTCAGTTTATTCAAGCTTCTATAATGAACTCTGAACCCGACCAAGAAGGATTTATTAACTTGGGCTGGCGAGGATGGGAAGGTGCCTTTCCTACTTCCATTATTAAGGCTTGCTCTGCAAATCCGACTTTGGATGAGAAAACAATTGCTTATTACGATGACGCCGTAAAAACTTCAGTAGGACGTCTTCAGCCTTTAACCAGTTATTTTCATAAAGATCCCCGTCCGGATAAATTTGGAGGGACTGCACTTACAGGAGTCCAGGCGTATATGGGGAATGGAATCCCCGATTTGACGGGAAGTTGTGTGTTTACCGATCTTGCCCGGAATGATGGGTCTCAACCTCCGGTTAGAGGGGTTTTAGCTTATACCAGGGTAAGACCAGATTGTAAGCTAAGTGATTTAAGTGTTATTGATACCGATTATAATTTTGGATCTCAATCCGCTTATTATGTTAGTTTGGGAACGAATCTGGATCAAACCAGACTCTATTTAGGCGTATATGGCTCTATGAAAGTGACGGACTATAACCAAGGTACCATTTTTGAAATAGTTCCATGATACAAAACCGGATTATGTCACAGTCAAAGAAAGTCTCTGGATAGTGGAATCGAATATTGTAGCATCCGGTTGCCCTGGAGCAGCCGGTTTTTTGCATGGGTGGAGATTTTTTCTGTGTTACGTCTGCGGCAGAAAAATTCGATGTGATATAATGGCAATCTAATCTATAGCTTAAAATGTGCTTCAAGGAAGGAATCGCTATCCATGATCATCGCTGTCGATGTGTATTATGAGGAAAATAAAGCGAAATCTGTGGGGGTTATTTTTTATAGCTGGGAAGACTCTAATCCACTCGAAATCATCACGTCATATACGGAAAATCCTCAAGAATACGAAACGGGATTTTTCTATAAACGAGAGCTTCCTTGCATACAGGAATTGTTGAAATTTACGGATATAAACCGAATCCATACGATTGTTGTGGATGGCTACGTTTACTTGAACAATGAGAAAAAGCCCGGGCTTGGACACTATGTGTACACCCATTTTTCAGGAACAATTCCAGTGATCGGTGTTGCAAAAAGTGCCTTTCACGACAACGAAACCTTTGTCAAAAAGGTTTACCGAGGCAACAGCTCCAAGCCTTTGTATATATCCTCTGTCGGCATGGAGCTAGAAGTCGCCGCCGAGCACATACAGAGTATGTACGGTGAATACCGGTTTCCGTATCTGCTGAGATTGCTGGATAAGCAAACGAAGGAAGCCCGGCTATAATCAACGGAGGGGATTCAAGATGGTGTTTTGGAAAAAAGAAACGCAGCTCGATCGAATAAAAAACAAACTCGAAAAGGCCATGCGCAAAGATACGGATTTTTTGGTGTTTGGATCATCCTCACACCAATACAGGGTTAATGAAAAGCTTGCGGTAAAAGAGCTTGCGGACTGGCAAGCAAAAAATCAAGTCACACTCCCGGAGCCTTTTACGCAGTTTTTAACGAAAGTCGGCAATGGAGGTGCCGGGCCGTATTACGGGATATACTCGCTTGAAAAGGCAACTTCCTATACCGATAAAAATGCACTCCCAACAAAATGCGTTCTGCACCCCGGAATGACAAAAGCGGAATGGAACCATCTGATCGAGCCCCTGATCCAGGATGAGGACATCTCCGACCTGGAATACGACGCCGCCCGCGATAGAGTACTAGGTGGCATGTTGTGCATTGGCACACAAGGTTGCGAATACGATATGTATCTCGTACTTGAAGGAAAACACAGGGGGAAAATCGTTTACACTTCGGATTTTTATCCGGATCATCCCTTTTTCTTTGTTTATGAAGATAACTTTCTGGACTGGTATGAGCGCTGGCTGGAGGAAATGATTCTGGATTATGACATCTCGTGGTTTGGCAGCAGAATGCCAGGCGATGAAAAGGCGTTGTTACAGGTTTATCAAAATGTCCCAAACGAAGAAGTCAAATTAAAAGCGCTTGATAGTATGTTCAAATTTAAGAAAATTTCGCAGCCGACCATTGATTTTTTAAAAAGCGTTGCTGAGCAAAGACAAAATGAGCGTACCAAAGCCATTCAACTAATCTGCAAAACCTCTTTTGACGAGGGAAGAGACTTTCTTTTAGAACTGTTGCATTCTGAAAGAAATGAGGATTCTCTACAAGCTTTAATGATTTTGAACTGGTATGGTAAATCTTTTGATATTGCGGAATTTATTAAAGTGATATTGCAAAATCTTGACAAGGTCCACGACCCGGAAACGTTACGCCATGTGGGGTATGTCTTGGAATCTACCGGTGAGATTACACTCCAAAACTTCGCGCGCTTTTTGTGCCACACCGACTCGAATATACAAACTGCCGCAATCTATGCCACACGTTATTGCAATAACAAATCGGAAAGTTGGGAGATCATTGAACAGATGTTAATGGCGGGCGACAAGGAGATTTTGAAAAACTCGATTTTATTTTGGGGCGTTATCCCTCATGAGCAGTTATTGCCTATTTATAAGGCGGCCTGGCCGGAATATAAGAACAATACTAATTTCAGTGAAAAATTTATAGGTTGTTTGAAAGAATTGAATTTGCCGGATGATTACTTTGACAAAGAATAATCTACATAAGACAACACGAAGGCAGCCGGCCAGAATGATCGGTTGCCTTTGTTTAATTCACGAAGCAGTTTAACGCAGCTACGGGTTCAAATGATGTATGATCTTAATCGCTAGGCGGCGTGCAAATCAGCAGCATATTGCCCTCAGGATCGTAGATATTGCAACCCCGCATCCCATCTGGAAACGGTTTGATTCCGTCTGTTTTCACACCTTTTCGGGTTAACTCCTGAAAGGCTTGATCCACATCGGGTGTTTCAAAGAAAAAGACTGAATACGGCAGCGGTGTTATGTCCTTATGATCCGCCTGTAACAAGATCAGGCCCGTTCCTACCATCTTGAACTCAAGGAAATCCTCACCTTCTGCTGCTATCTCAAAAGGAAACACCATCTTGTACCATTCCTTCGTTGTATTGAAGTCCTTCAAATGAATGAAACAGGTGTTGATTCGATTTAATATCTTCATCTTCATTTTCCTCCCTTCGATTTTTAATGGATCTTATACTCTATAAACGGATTAAAACAGAAAAACGATACATCGTACAATCCAATTACTTTTTAAATACTACAAAGTGCGAGATAGCAGGAATGATTTGTGTTAAAATATGGATAATGCATCCGAGTGAATCCTTTTTTTACCTGATATGAGAAAGCAGGCGCTTCGTATGATAAAGGGAATCATATTTGATTTTGATGGTGTAATTCTTGATACGGAAACTATAGAATTCAGGGTTTTTGAAGATATATTTGAAGAATACGGAGTTAAACTGCCACTTGAAATGTGGGAAAGAAGAATCGGTGGTAACAAAAACAATTTTGATCCCTATGATTATCTTATTGAATATACACAGTGCAAAATTGATAAAATCGAACTTAAAAAACATAAAAAGATTAGGTATGAGAAAAAAATAGGAAATGAAAACTTGCTTCCCGGAGTTTATTCCTATTTAGAATCCGCAAAAAAAATGAACATCCAGATTGGATTGGCTTCTAGTTCACCTCGAAAAAGAATAGTAGATCTTTTAAAAAGATTTGAAATCATCCACTATTTTACACATCTTGCAACTGCAGAAGATGTGGATCATGTGAAGCCGAATCCTGATCTATATTTACATGTTTTAGAGAAAATGAAATTAGAACCTTCTCATGTCATTGCGATTGAGGATTCACCGACGGGATTAATAGCTGCAAAAAGAGCTGGGATCTATTGTGTGATAGTTCCAAATGAAGTTACTAAAAGATTAACTTTTCAGCAATATGACTTGCGAGTAAATTCTTTAGATGAAATCGAGTTATCTGATTTAATTAAGATCCCCAAATAATGAAATGAGGAGGGTAATCGATGAAAGAAGTAATATTCACAAATGAAGCGCAAATACCCGGAGGCATGCCATATTCTCAAGCAATAAAGGTTGGCCATGTAGTGTATGTGGCTGGGCAAGGACCGTTTGATCCTGAAACGGGTAAGAGAGTTGGAAATACTCTGGAGGTACAAGCAAGAAGAACTCTCGACAATCTTAAAGCAATTTTAGAGGCATCCGGAGCGAAGTTATCCGACGTAGTCAAAGTAACCGTATTTCTTAGTGAAGGTGCGGAATTCGATCCTTTCAACGAAATCTATAAAGAATATTTTTCGCAACCGTATCCCGCAAGAACAATTGCGCCTGCCAATAATATGGGCTTCATGGTACAAATTGACGCAATAGCTCATATTTCGTAGTAACTCTCTTTGTGAAAATGTCCAACCGAAAGGACCTCAAATTCCACTGTAAAGTGGGGGCTGAGGTCCTTTTATTGAGACAGCCCCTTTTACAAAGGAGCGGATTGACGACGGAAATCTTGCGGGGAGACGCCTTTTATTTCTTTAAATACTTTCGAGAACGTGCGGAAGTTGTCAAACCCGACCTCCAGGGCGATCTCGGAAATGGTCATCGGCGTCGTGACGATCAAGCTGGCCGCCCGGCCAATCCGGAGAGCGTGCACGTATCCGACAAAAGATTGACCGACGTGGCGTTTGAAAATACTGCTCAAGTAGCTCGGATTGCGGTCCAGCAATTCGGATAGCTGGGACAGCGATAATTCCTCGGTATAGTGGAGATGAATGTATTTAAGCATTTCCATGACGGTGCCGGTCTTGTCCTTATTCAATACGACATGGGGCTGCTCCTGCTCTTGAACCGTGCGCAGCAAAAACACGCAGGCTTCCGACAGCTTCGATTTAATGACGGTGTTTTTGCCCAGACGGTTCGAGTGATATTCCCGGAAAATATCCTCGATAAGCTTTGTAAAATGCTCCCTTTGTTCCTCGGCCAAGTCGAAGCGCGACGGCAGTTCGCTTCCGATCATGAGAATTTTGTTGAGGATTCCGGGATCGTGCGTGTCGGACAACACGATATTGATATCGAACATACAGCAATACTTCGTAAGAACGGTTCCGGGAGGAATGATAATTTCGTGAATATGGTTCGGCAGCAAGAACGATACGGTTCCCAGCGTCAAGTCGTGGCTTTTGCCGTTCAAAATTTCTTCTCCGCTGCCTCCGATCACAAGCGAAAGCTCGGCAAAGTTATGGTAATGAAGTCGGTAGTTTTTCGTCAACCGGCTGATCACGACATAGAGAGGCAGATCGTCTTTGCCGAACTTGTTGAACTTTAGCCCGTCCTGAAATTCCGGAAAACGCGACACTGCAGTTCCCTCCCTTGATCGGAACACTAAGAATCGAACAAAAATAAACAAAATACTAAAAAAATCGAACATCAAACAAACAAAAAGTGACGTTTTGACTGCTCACTTCTATTACTCTGTTTATATAGCCACATATGCTTTCCTTGTGGTGAGATTATTATATAGAAAAGGGGGAGGTATCCGCAATCACCGCTTTAGAGGACGCCTGGCCGGTGGGATCAAGTACAGAGAGCCAATCCATACGGAATTTTGTAAACGATAAATGGGAACAAATCACCGACTGACAAAGGAGATTACAGGGGATGAAAAACAGAAAAGCAAGGTTTTCCTTACCGATAGCCGCACTGATATTAGCGGCTGGCGTATCGGCTTGTTCGTCAGGCGGCGAAGGCGCCGGAGACAACACGAAGGGAGCGGCGCCCGCACCCGCCGAAGAAAAATTGGAACCGGTCGAATTGACGATTTACGGCGGGCGTTATGTTTCCGAGGAGCAGTTCATGGAGACTTACGGGAAACATCTGCAAAAAAAATATCCGCATATGAGCTTTAAAGTATACGGCAACATGACGGCAGCCAATATCGTCACTACCGGCATGCCGATCGATATCTTTTTCAGCGATCCAGTCGCTTACCCTCGGGATTTGGCGCAGTTCGGTCTTGCCTACGATATGTCCGCCTTAATCAACGAATTCAAATTTGACGTTAGCCGGCTGCATCCCGGACCGATTCAGGTAATGAAGGATACATTCAACATGGGCATAACCGGTTTGCCGTTGTCGATGAGAAACGTCGTACTCCATTACAACAAGGACTTGTTCAACAAGTTCGGGGTAACGCCGCCGAGAGACGGAATGACTTGGGATGAAGTGTACGAGCTTGCACGCAAAATGACGCGTCAGGAAAACGGCGTGAAGTACAGGGGGATCGACTTCTCGGCTCATATTATCGATTACAATCAGCTGTCTCTTGGCACGGTCGATCCGAAAACGGAACGTGCAAGCGTTAACACGGACCAGTGGGGGGATCTGGTCCGAAACTTTGCGCGGTTTTATCAAATCACCGGGAATGAAGTGGGAACCGAAGAGGCGAAAGATGTTATGGATTGGAAGCGCTTCGGAGAGCAGGGCATAACGGCCATGAACGGTACGACCTTTTATCCGCCTTCGGCCATCAAAGGGTTGTTCGATATGGATTACGCCCAACTTCCTTCGTTCCCTTCCAAGCCGGGCGTAGGATCGCAATCTCCGTCGACGTATATCGGCTTGACATCCAGCACGAAGCATCATAAAGAAGCTTTCCGGGCAATCGAGTATTTGTTGTCGAGTGAATTCCAGACGATGCTGTCGCGATCGGGAACGATGTCTTCGCTGCAGGACCCCGCCGTTAATGACGTGTTCGGCGCGGATATACCCGAGCTCAAGGGCAAAAACGCCAAGGCCGCATTGCCGACGAAACCGGCCGGTCCGGCTCCGTTATCGAAGCATTCGGGCAGCGTTCAAGCCAATCTTTGGACGCCGCTCCTCCAGGTATTTACCGGAGCGGTCGATCCAAATACCGGTCTCAGAAATATGGAGGAGTCAATCAATAAAAAGCTCGATGAACTAAAAGCGACGACGAAGTAATAAAGCTTGAATGCTAGGGATAAGCGAACGGTCATCAAAATGCCGTTATGGTTCGACAGTGCATGATGATACCCGTAATCGCCCGAACCGGAGATGTGCCCGTAGCCGATGAGTGAAGAATGGAATGATTGGATAACGAAAACACGTCACAGGAGGTTCCTTCTGTGGCGTGTTTCGTGTACGCCCGAAATCATGGATGGAAGTAAATGATCGTGGCTGCGGTTTATGGGGAATACTCGAAAAATACTGCGGCTTATTTTATTTATGAACGCTCGTCGATCAACTGTTCTAAAAACTCCGCAAACGTCAAGGCATAAGTATCGATTATTCCATTCATCAGATCATAACACATAACAGGAAACTCACCCTGCTCATCTCTGGCAGACGTATCAAAAAAATAAAGCTCGTCACTATCCGGAACGAACAAGTCCAATCTGTGGGGAAACCGGGCTACCCACCACTCCTCGGCTTTATTCAACCTATGTATATAAAGAAGGTCGGTGTCGGCATACTCTCTATGTTCCGGAGCAGAGATCGTCAGAATATCCCCGCCGTTCAACCGGGCATTTCCGTAATGAACCAGCCACCAGCGGTAAGACGGAGGCAGGCTGAATCCTAATTCCTCTTCCACTTCCACGATCCAGCTCTCTTCCGCCCCGTGGTCAGTAAACCATTTTAAAGCGGAGGTAGTCCTCAGCTTGTCAGCCAAGCGCTCATACATAAGTTTCATCCTCTCTTCCTATACCTGTTAATTGCTCTCTCTATCTTTTCTGGTTATTCTAACACATAAAAATCACTGGCATCAGTGTCCATCATCCCAACTTTTTACTGCCACACTTAGGATACTTCCCCATATGGCCTGCGATAGGTTATATTCAGTTGAAAGATATTTCTAAATAGGTTTACAGGAGGCGTACATCATCGGAAAACAAAAAATTGTAGTCGTTGGCGCAGGTATCGTTGGTGCATCCATGGCTTATTACTTATCCAAGCGGAAGCAGGATGTCACTTTGATCGAACGTAATTCAACGGCAGCGTGTGAAGTAACCGAGAAATCTTTCGCTTGGATTAATCTGTCCGGTCGAGTCTTAAACCAATTTCGGCATCTATATGATGCAGCGTTAGCCGAATATTACGAGTTAGAGAAAGAGCTGCCTGAACTAAATATAAATTGGCACGGAGCGCTATCATGGGGAGTTCCTGCAAATATGGAGGAGTCTCGTATACAAAAACTGAATCGGCAGCAGATCCTAGCATTAGAACCTAATTTGAGGGAATATCCGGAGGAAGCCAACTTTGCTTACGAAGAAGGAGCAGTTGATCCTGTCCGGATAACTAAACTTTTGGTGAAGAAAGCGGAAGAACATGGAGCAACCAGACTATTTGATACGGAAGTTATGCAACTAAAAGTGGAAGGCGCTAAGGTTGTCGGCGTATACACCTCGAATGGTTTTATTGAATCTGATGTACTTGTACTGGCAACCGGTACAGCTTTGCCCGAGCTTTGTAAGCCATTGGGCTTCAATGTTCCTGTCGCTCCTTCGCCTTCCATTATCGTTCGCATGAAATCAAAAGAAACGTTAATCCGCACCTTGATTTCTAATTCAAAGTTTGAAGCGAGACAGCTTACCAGCGATACGCTAATCGCAGCGGAAGATTATATGGACGAGTCTGAAGAAAACGGGCCGGAGGCAATTGGAAAACGAGCGTTTGAAATCATTCGTCACCATTTAAAAGGAGGGGAGTATTTGGAGCTGGAAAGTATCAAGGTAGGAATGCGGCCTATGCCCGAAGACGGTTACCCTATTATTGGATGTCATGATCAAATCGAGGGTCTTTACCTGGCAGTCATGCATTCAGCTATTACACTAGCCCCTGTTGTTAGCCGCTTGGCTGCAAACGAGATTATAGACAACGTGCTGGCGGATGAATTGGAAAGCTGCCGACTATCCAGATTTTCTTAGTCGAATTCATTGAAGGAGCGAGGTTTCCATGAAAGACCGGAAGATTGTTATTCCTCACGAGCATGGAGGCTGGGCGATGGTCAGCGTTCCGTATATCATGGGAGTGATGTCTGGAACGCCGAAGGGCATGCATGTTGTCCTTTTTCTGGCTTGGCTGTTTCTTTAATTTGTCGTCCTATCCGTTTCTTCAGGCTGTCAAGAGAAGCTCCAACCGAAAGGTTTGGATGCAGTGGGGAACCGGGTATGCTTTAGCCGCCTTGTTGTGCTTGATTCCATCCATCCTGTATTGCCCGCAGCTGCTGTACTTCGGCATTCCGCTCGTCCTGCTGCTGCTCGTCAATATATGGCATTCCAAGATCAGAGCGGAGAGAGAGATCCTAAACGACCTGTGCGCGATACTGATTTTCTCCCTCGGCGGGGCGGCAGCTTATTTGTTCGGTGGTGGGCAGTGGGACAAGACTATGGCGGTTGTCGTACTGTTCAGCTTTTTGTACTTTACCGGAAGCGCTTTGTTCGTGAAGACCGTATTTCGCGAAAGGACAAGCAAACGGTGGTTGATGTATGCCAAGATCTACCACGGGCTGGTGCTACTCGTACCCTTGGCGGTCGGCTATCCGCTTATGGCCATAGCGTATCTGTTCGCCTCGATCCGGGCATTTGTCTACGCGGGAAAGGCGATGCGGCCAATGAAGGTGGGAATGATCGAAATTATTGGCGTAGTGCTGTTTTTGGTCTTTTCCGTTGTATTCCTCAACTGATCAAAGTTTGCTAAAGCAATAAAGCGAACTACGACATTTTGAACCCTCAAAAAGCAACCTCTTACATAGGGGCATTCGTCGTAGAAAAGGCTTCGTTTAGAATGATACCTCGCAGCAGACCTTTGTTCGGTGCTCCACCGGATAAAAGGCACAAACATTCACAAGAGCGCAGGGGTGAATGTTTGTGCCTTTTCTTTTGGTGTCCGGATTTGGATGCTTATTAACGAATTTATTAGTGCGTTCTTCCCCGCGTAAACAACCAGCCGCCGGCCACGAAGACGAAATAAAGCAGCAGGTTATATCCGGCACCAATCAGCAGCGAGCCGTTGAATAACAGGGCTTCGAAAAAATGACCGACATGAACGCGCAGCGAAGGAATCGCCGTTCCGACCGGGATTGCCGTGAGGAGTATCACCCACAGCAACCAACCGACAGGGTGGTAATAACCGGAGACCAGCATGCTTAATAGCGCCATTACCATTAAATAAAAGGCGGCTTGGTACACAAATGAACCTGCGAAGCCGAAATCAACCCAATGGAAGACTTCAATCAGATCAATAGTATTCGTGTAATTCCGGAGCACGCCCACTTCAAGCTCATACCATAAACAATTGAACAAAGCGATGGCTGCCGCCCAGACGGCAAAGACGAATTGAAGGGCCATAAAATATCGCTCTCGGCTTGCGCCCAAATGCACGATGCGTTTGTAATAACGGAGCGGCAGTACAATAGCGGTCAGGAGCAAGATGAGAATCAGGATGTTGCCGTCCGAAAGGATGTTGCTTTGGCTGTCTGTAAAGCGGCTAACAATGAATTCCGCCAGCCTTCCAAGAAGGATAAGAATAATGACGCCCCAGATGTAAATCCTCATTTGCAAATAGGTTGCCTTAAAATGAACGGCCCATGCGCCCAATTTAATGACCTCCTTCGATCAAATACGAGAAAAACTTTTGAAGTGACAAATTCTCAATCGAAATGTCCAGCTCGCGCGCCTGCTGTATGTCCACATCGTCTAACGTTTCGTAAATAGCGGCAAGAGTCCCGCGGCCGTAGGGTTCCGTATGTAAGACCCGTTTTCCGGCTGTGAACGAAGCCACCGCTTCCGCATGTCCCCGGATCAGATGAGCGGCCGTACGTATGCGATCGATCTCATCATGAAGCAGGAGGGAGCCCGCTTCGATGATGTACACCTTTTCGGCGACCGTGGCGATTTCGTCGATCAGATGCGTAGACAGTAAAATCGTGCGAGGGTGGTGGGCGTAATCCTCCAGAAGCGCCTTGTAAAACCGTTCCCGCATCAGGACATCGAGGCCGAGCACCGGCTCGTCGTATAACGTCAGCGGCGCCCGGCTGGCCAGACCGATGATGTTTCCTACGAGCGATTCCATGCCTCGGGATAGCTGTCTGAGTTTTTTGTGCGGATCGAGCCGAAACGTTTGGATCAACTCATGAGCGAACGTCCAGTCCCAGTTCGGATGAAAACTCGCAGCAAACTGCAAAACCTCGATAACCCGCGCTCCTCCGAAATGTTTGGCTTTCTCACGTACGAAACAAAAATCGTTCGGAAGTTCTCCTTTGCCCAGCTTTGTTCCTCGTACCTCGATGGAGCCGCTGTTCGGGGAGATTCCCCCTGCGATCAGGTTAAGCAGCGTCGATTTGCCAGCGCCGTTTCGCCCGAGCAAGCCGTAAATGACGTTTTCCTCCAACTGCAGATTCAGGTTCCGCAAAGCATAAGTTCGACCGTATGATTTGTTTACCTTGTCGCAAGTCAATACTATGCTCACGGTTCGTTCATTCCTTCCTCAACTGTTTGATCATGTTAATGATATCTTCGGTTGTCAGCCCGATTTTGTCGGCCTCATTCAGCAGATTGGACAACAATTCCTTGTAGAAGCGATCTCTTCGCTTCATCTGAATCTTCTGTTTTGCATCTATCGCGACATACATGCCAAGCCCTCTTTTTTTGTACAGAATACCTTCATTGACGAGCAGGCCGATCCCCTTCACGACAGTCGCCGGATTAATATGAAACAGTTGAGAAAACTGAGCCACAGAAAGAATTTGCTCGTCCACACGGAAAGTGCCGTTCAAAATATCGTCCTCAATGATGTAGGCTACCTGCTGAAAAATCGGCTGCTTATCGTCGAAAGTGATGTTCATTGCCCCACCTTCAGTATATCGGTATGTTATCGATCCAACATACCATAATGGATAGGCAATCAATTGTCAATACCGGTCGTTCATCGAACGTATGATCGGTTATTGACAGTTGTTGGAGCATGAATTATAGTGTGCTACATGAGTAACATACTAACATGCCAAGAAAAGAAATGCTAGGCAAAACGGGAACTTACGAAAGTTGATCATTAGGAAAAGGTTCGATCATTGCGATTCGGGGAGAGGGTACAAGTGAGAGAGTTAATCGAATTCAAGCAAGTAACGAAAGAATACAAAATAGGAGAAGTGCCCATTCAAGCGCTTGCCGGTGTTGATTTTTCGATAGCAGAGGGAGAATTCGTCGTTATTTTGGGCGCCAGCGGTGCCGGCAAGAGTACGATTTTGAATATCCTTGGCGGTATGGATACGGCTACCTCAGGCCAAGTGTTTGTCGGCGGACAAGAAATAACAAGGCTCAACGAAAAACAATTAACCAGGTATCGCGGCGAGAAGATCGGTTTTGTGTTTCAATTTTACAATTTGATTCCGAATTTAAACGCATTGGAAAACGTCGAATTTGCCGCTGAAGTATGTAAAAACCATCTGGATGCTCAAGATATTTTACACAAAGTCGGATTAAAGGATCGAATCAAAAACTTCCCTTCCCAGCTCTCTGGCGGAGAACAGCAAAGAGTGGCAATCGCCAGAGCTGTCGCCAAAAACCCTTTACTTTTACTCTGTGATGAACCGACAGGAGCTCTGGATTACGTGACCGGCAAATCCGTTCTAAAGCTTCTTCAAGATGTAAACAGGGAAACGAAAAAGTGCGTCGTCCTGGTCACGCATAATTCAGCCATTGCCCCGATGGCGGACAAAATTATTAAAGTCAAAAGCGGAAGGATAGAAAGTGTTGCGATCAATGAGGTCAAGCAAAGCGTGGAAGGGATTGAGTGGTAATGATGAAATTATCATTAAAACTAGTAAGGGATATTAGACAATCTATAGGGCAGTTCATAGCCATTGTTGTGGTACTTGCAGTAGGAGCTTTTTTCTATGCGGGACTGGTCACGTACAGCGGTACCCTTGATGCTTATGCGAAGGCTTATTTTAAAGCACATAATTTAAGCGATTTGAATGTGTATTACAGTCAACTATCCAAGCAGGACGTGGCTCGTTTAAGCGAAATAGAAGGGATACAGAAAATAGAAGGACGTTATACGCTGGACGCCACGCAAGCGTTTGAAGGGTATAAAGCTTCCATAAAAATCCATTCAATACCGGTGAAGAATGAAATCAATACGCCTGCTATGATGGAGGGCCGGGTCCCGTCGAAGAAAGGGGAGATTTTGTTAGATTCCCATTATGCCAAAGAGCATCAGTATCGTGTCGGCGATATAATCCGGATAAGCTCAAATAATAAAGACTACACCTTTACCATTAGCGGTTTGGGTGAGAATGTTGAATATGTCAAAAAGAATGAAATACAAGACCATAAAAACTTCGGAGTAGCTTATGTGGCTGAAGAGACGATGCCTGAAATGGGATACGGCTTCTCCTATAATGAAGTTCTGATCGATGCCAAAGAAGGTTATGATCTGGACCAATTAGGCAAATCCATTGAAGCACAATCCAAACCGCTTTCCTATGTAGACCAGGTAAGTAAAGAAAGGACGTTCAGTTATTCGAAACTAAAGGAAACGATACATAATAATAATAGGATGAGCAAGGTTATCCCTTTGGTTCTCTTTTTGATAGGAGCTGTTATCCTATTCCTTACCATGTCGAGGATTATAGATTCGCAAAGAAATCAGGTAGGTATGATGAAGGCGTTGGGTGCAAAGGACAGAACGATTATGCTTCATTACATGGGCTACCCTTTGCTGGCGGGGATTACAGGCTCCCTACTAGGCTGCTTCGTAGCCAATATTGTATTTATTCCTTTAGTAACGGGGTCGAGCTCAAGGTCGTACTCGTTGCCGGACATTCAGTTTGTCCTTTCGTTTTACTCGATCCTTCCCCCCATTGTCTTCTCCAGTGCTTTTGGACTCTTGTCGTGTTACTTAAGCGGGAGAACCGTATTAAAGGAACGTGCGGCTCAAGCTATGCGGCCTAAACCGCCCAAGAAGATGAAAACACTTCTTATAGAACGAATTCCGGGGATTTGGAGTCGTATTTCCTTCAGTTACAAACTCATTTTGAGAAATATTTTATTGAATAAACAAAAAGCTGTCGTGAGCTCGGTTGGTGTTGTGGCAAGCACGGTTTTATTAATAAATGCCTTCAGCACGCAAGCGGCCTTGCTGCAAGTAGCTAATCAGGTTGAAGAGGTTTACGCTTATGATTTAAGAGTGGATTATGAGCTGGGAGCATCTCCCGATGCGTCCAAACTCCCTTCCGGAATAAAACAAAAATATGATGTATCCGCTTTTCCTGTTGAACTTATCAAAGAGGATAAAAAAGAAAAGGCCACTTTAACGGTTACTGCCAAGGAAAACAATCTCATTTCTTTCTTTGATGAACATAAAAATAAACTTTTTTTGGAAGACCATGGCGTTCTGGTGCCCCAATCTTATGCCGACAAATACCATATTGTGGAGGGGGATCTCATCCAGATCAAGTTTACAGCACCTGAATTTAATAAGAAGAGGATCGAGATGAAGGTCTTACATATATCTACCCAATATTCGAATCCGTCGTTTTATAGCACGCCAGCCTACTTAAAGAGCTTTGGCATCAACTACAATCCAACCTCGCTTATGATTGAAGCGGGCAGCGCTGCAGATCTTGTAAACATTCGTACCTTTTTTGAGCAAGATCCTCGCGTAGACAAGATTACGGATAAGGAGGATCTGAAGAAATCAGCTCAATATATTCTGAAGCAAAACAGCTTTGTTTTTATCATGTTTATCATTTGTGCCGTCATACTCTCCTTTGGCGCCATCTATACGATATCTTCCATCAACATGTATGAAAGGAATCGGGAGCTTGCCACACTGAAGGTACTAGGCTATCCCAAAAATAAAATTAACAGACTCCTCTTTTTTGAAAACATCATCCTAACGACATTTGCGGTACTAGTTGCATTACCGATTAGCGGCTATATGTACACGCTTATTGTAAAGGCGCTCTCTAGCGCCCATCAACAAATCCCGGATCAACTCAACATTTTCATAGTGGCGGCAGCTGTTTGCTTTGCATTTGTACTTACCATACTGGCCAATTTGCTGCTCAGGAGAAAGGTAACCCAAATTAATATGATCGAATCCTTAAAAAGTATAGAATAACGGGATAGGGCAATCGGTGAAGCAAACAGAAACGGAGAGACGCAGATGTGCGGGCTCCGTTTTTTATTTATGTTCGGGGAAGGGGCGCTCAGCCCGAGCTGCTCCAATGCCCGGCGACCAGCGGGGAGGTAACATTTCCGGACGGACAATCATTGGTGTTCTCTTTAGTGCAAGGGAGTCATACGCTCGAGATGTCGAACTCCAGTCTGGACGGCGGCATCGGAACCAATTTGGATTACACTAAGTTGATCCGGATCGATAATCAGTAGCAAAGCAAACAGTCTAAGGACAGAACCGTGGGTTTTGCTGCGGGCCTTCTTTTTTCATTTGGATCTCCCGATATCTTTAATTTTAAAGATGATCTTGCAGGTTACATTCATTTCCGGATATTCCCGGTCCCAATCGAGCTGCTTCCAGGCACTATAGCTCATGCTGTTCCTCACATACATGCCGATTCCGACGGAATCGACGCGGTTTTGCTGCATAAATCGGATCATCTTGTTAGCCCTCTCCGAAAGATGGGCGGAGACCCTGTTTTCCAGTTGCCTCAGGTCCGCTTTTTCTGTCAAATTCAAATCGCCGACGTACTCCAGAAGCGATCCTTTTACTTTCACTTCAATAACAGCTTTATGGTTACCGGATTCGGTTTGACTTACGGTTACCTTTCTTTTGGAAGTCAAAGAATTAAACATGACGAGTTCCTTGCGTTCCTGGCCTTTTCCGATATCGCAGCTAATTTGACCGCGTCGGAAACTTCCGCGCAGAAACCCGAAGATTAACGTGTCATCGGGCATGATCTTATTGATATACCTGGTGTCCTTGAACAGGCCGATGCCATCCAGAACGATATTGTCCGCTTCTTCCCGAAGGATCGGGGCGACCGGATCGATCCCGTCATCATAGTAGTCCCTTGTAAATTCATATAAAGTAACTCTGGGGATGGCGTGTTCGTTCGCTTCTTTGGTTAATAAACGATCGATGTATTTATCCGTTCTCGGGTGCTGCTCGAAGTTTTTCTCCAATAAGCTGCTTGCGCTCCCATTCACGATCGAAATTTTGACTTGAGGAGAGATAGAGGGATCTCTGCCGAACGTATCAAATTCATCCCACAAGCCTAATTTCGCCAGTGACTGTCCGTATAAGATGTTCCGTAATTGGCCGCTGACCAAATTCAAGCTGGTTTGCCTGGAAAACTTGATTTTGGCTTCCTTGCTGCTTTTCACTTCAGCCGACAACACTTTCCTCGCCACATTGGCTTCGGGGTCGGCAATCGGGATACTGCTCGTAATCCGCATGGTCCCGTCAGGCAACAAATCGAACCCCTGAGTTTCGATAAATCCCAATCTCTCCAGCGCACGTATATTTCCGCAGCCGGTTATTACCCCTAAGGCGAAGAACGTCAACAGAACCCGTCCGATTTTACCCACGCGTCCATCCCCTTTCATTCGTTGAGCCAGCAATACCACAATAAGAACAAGGGGAAGCACAAACGCGACTCCGATTTCGAAATAGCCGAGTGTCTGCAGCCATTGTCTGACCTCGCTCATCACTTCGGGAATAAAGGCGATCAAGTAGGCGACCGAAAAAATCGACAGCTCGATCGTATGAGGTTTCGCCTTTTTGAATACACGCTGGCAAGCTTCCTTGGCAGCCCACATGTACATAATCGTCGAGAAAATCGTCGTAAACATAAAAAAACCGTAAAATAAATTTTCAACACGCTGGATAAAAGGAAGCTTAATGAAAGACATCGTATCGATGATGGGGAACAGAACCGTTTTTAATTGATCGAGGCTGTAAAAACCGAAGCAGACCAGATTGGTAGCCAAATAAACGAAAGTAATCATCAGATTGCCGATAAATACGGCTTTTATGACCTTCGTCTTCCGGTCGGCATAAGGAAAAATGAACATGCTGAGCTCGTAACCGAGGAAACCGAAGAAGAGATTCAGAATCCCCAGCGTCATATTTTCGCCATCCTTAAAAAGAAACGGCGTCAGCCGTGCCCACTCGAAATCGTCGAAGAAATATACGAGCAGAAGCAGCATCCAAATAATCAGCCAGAAGAAAACGGTCGAAGCTTTTGCAATGACATAAATCCCTTTACGGATTAACATAAACGCAAGGAAATCCATCATCAGCTTTAAAGCCATCGGCGACGCCGTCGGAAAAGCGAACATCTGAAAAATTAGCACGTATTCCTTCGATACGAGACATCCCAGTATGGCCCACAGGACAGCTAACGTCAGATAGACCGGAGCCAGAACAAACTTCGGAATCGATTGATCCAAAATATCGAATACCGATCTCCCCTCACCGAGGCGATATACAACAGCAATGAGCACAATGTTGACGTTAACGATCAGAGACACGATCAGAATGGCCACCCAACCGTTCGTGCCGAAGTATTGGGCGAGCAGTCGCGGCATACTTAAAATTGCGATTCCCGACTGAAACATATAGATCAGGATGGTCGTATGAAAAAAGCTTAGCTTCTCTTTCATGAGGGATCCACCTATTTCCGCATTTTGTTTCGAGTCTGGTTAGGGGAAGCGTTTTGTGTCGGTCTTTTCCGGATGAACCAGAAAGGGGCCCTTATAAATACGTCCTTCCAATCGCTTAATCGTAGCGGCGCTATAGGCGTTATATACGAGGTTCCCAGACTGGTCAAGCCGCTTAAATGAATAACGACTGCCGCAATGCCAAGGGCAAGTCCGAAATTCCCTAACCATCCGGACAAAATGATAAGCCCGAAACGGATGAGACGGATGGAAGCGCTCATCATGTAGCTTGGAATGACAAACGAAGCAATAGCCGAAGAAGCGACGGCGATAACCAGAATGTTGCTCGTAAAGCCGGCTTGAACAGCCGATTGCCCGATTACGATACCGCCTACGATACCGATGGTTTGTCCGATTTTCGTAGGCAGACGAGCCCCCGCTTCTCGCAACAGTTCAATGGTCGTTTCCATGAGTAACGCTTCATATAACGGCGGAAAAGGAACCCTGTTTCTGGATTCCGTCAAGGAAAGCAATAAATTTTCCGGGATCATTTCATAATGAAACGTGGTGATAGACACGTAAGTGGCTGTGAAAGTGATCGTAATAACAAAAGCAATAAACCGCAACAGCCGCGTGGCGCTCCCGATCGCCCAACGCTGGTAATAGTCGTCCGATGAGGTGAAAAATTCAAAAAAGGAAGTAGGCAGGCTAATGACTGCCGGGCTTCCGTCAAGGATGCAGAGGACTTTACCGGCCGTTAATTTGGATACGGCCGCATCCGGCCGCTCTGTCGTCAGAAATTGCGGAAAGATCGAATTCGGATTGTCGTCGATCTCCTGAATCAGCATATGCGCATCATAAACGGCGTCGGTTTCGATGTTTTTAATTCTCGATATCGTTTCCCGTACGTAGTCCATGTTCACAATATTTTGGATGTAGAGGACGTATGCGTGCGTTTTCGTAATTTCACCGACGGATAGTTTTAAGATTTTCAGATGTGAGCTTTTTAATCGGCTTCGGATTAATGAGATATTGGACCCTGCCTGTTCGGTAAAAGCATCATGCGGGCCGGAAATGACGGTTTCCGATTCGGATTGCTCGATCGAACGCGCAGCGGGACCGTACAGATCGATGAGATAAGGAACGCTGCCGTGAAATATGGCGACATTGCCGCTTAAAACGCCGATTATCATTTCTTTTGAATCGCGCACCTTTTTGTACTGCGACCGTCTCAGTATTTCGGATACGGTGTCGGCTTTGGCATGCGAAAGCGGAATGAACACATCCTGGATCAACTTCTGCGTATCTACCAGATGCTCGAAATAAAGAGTTACAATATCGATTTCCGGATAGCGGCGTGTCGTCAAATCCGCACAATCCTTAAATTCTTCAAGTGTATGTTGAAGGGAAAGCTTGTTGTGGGCTCGACGTTCCACAGATTTCGGCTGACGCCTTGTTGATTTGAATATTCGCCATAAACGAGAAAAGAGAGACATGAGGCCACCATCCCGGAAAATAATAACTCCGCTATTATTATTCATTTCATGCGGGATGTTTTATGCACGAAGCGGAGTCAATCACGTCCGGATGAATGAGGCGAAGCGGCTTTTGCGGGAAACGGAATGGAAAGTGCTGCGCATCGCCGAGCAAGTCGGCTTCGACAGCATCGCGTATTTCGGTCGCGTGTTCAAAGAGATGGTTCATCTGTCTCCTGTTCAATACCGACGCATGCAGAGGGGGGTGTCCGGCTGAGTGGCGGATCGCTTCGTGCCCCTACGGTGCACGACAGGAGGGGAGAGCAAAACATGACGGTCCGCCTGCTTCTTCCCCGCGATTGAATGATGATTCCGGCTGCTTGGGCTGCATTAAAATAGAAGAAACTACTTCCTCGGCTAGGTATAGCTGTATAATAGACGAATGGACTTCTCTATCCATGACTAGGAGAGGAATACGTCTTGGCCTATCATGCACCAAAATTCCAAATGAAAAAGAGCCATATTCTAATAGGAATAGGGATATTATTAGTTATTTTATCCGGTTTTCGTTTTTTGTGGATGGAATCGTTTCGCGATCAAAAACTGGAGCCCATTAAAAACGGGCAGTTAAATTTGCGCGACTGGAATGCCGAAGATGGCGACATTCTCTTACTTGATGGGGAATGGGAGTTGTATCCCTCGCAATGGTTGATGGTTGGCGAACGGCAAGGGGGGAATGAGCCGACATTTATTCAGGTTCCGGGTAGATGGAACGAAGCTCTGCATGCCGAAAAATCAACTCCATACGGATTTGCTTCTTATCGATTGCGTCTTTATGTAAATCCCGAAAAGGATCTGAATTATAGTATACGTGTACCCAGCGTACGAACCTCGTCGGAATTATATGTAAATGGCCGATTGCTTGCCAAATCCGGACGTGTGGCGGAATCGAAGGATGAATATACGGCGAAGAACCTGCCTTATTCTGCAGCTTTTACGGCAAACGAAAACGGCGTCATCGAACTAGTGATTCAGGCGGCCAATTATGTGGATAGTCGAAGCAGCGGCATCGTCCGGTCTATTAAATTCGGTTCAGAAGAAGCAATTGCGAAGGAAATGAAAGCCTCCGTTTCTATGCAGCTTCTGGCAGCGATTATATTCCTTATGCATTCTGCCTATGCGCTTATTTTGTTCGTACTGGGAGATAAGGAAAAGAAGCTGCTTTATTTTTCTTTGCTCGCTTTATGTATAACCCTTACTAATGTGTTGAGTAATGATGAGAAGTTGTTCCACCAATTATTTTACATGGGCAGCGATTGGGATTTTCGGCTGGCTAATGCGGCTCTAGTTATTGGAGCTTATGCATTGCTCGAGTGTACGAACCATCGCGAACTTCCTTATTGGAGCAGGATATACCCGGTATATAGGGTGCTGACTTTAGGGACTGCCGGCATTACGTTGTTTTTAGATCCCCATCAGGTGATCATGCTCTTTCCGGTTTATTTGCTGTGGGGCGGTATTGCTGCAGTTATCACGATGATTGCGATCTTAAAAAAAGTAATCAAGGATATAAAGAGCAATCTATTACTGCTTATTTCTATTCTTGCTCTGATTCACCATTTTCTTTGGTCGTTATTCTGGCGGGAAAGCGGATGGAGTCTTGTCTACTATCCGTTTGATCTGATTATTTCGATGGGGTGTTTAGCCTCTGTATGGTTTAAGGGTTATTTTATCATGCATGCCAACACGAAAGAGATTGCTACAACCTTGCAAAGAATGAATGACCATAAGGATCAATTTCTGGCAAATACTTCTCATGAATTTAAAAATCCGCTTCATAGCATTCTTAACATGTCACAATCCGTTTTAAAAAGGGAACGGCATTTGCTGCAGGAAAGAAGTGTCAAAGAGCTTGAAACGGTTTTAACCGTAGGACGCCGGCTGACCTTGATATTAGACGATCTGATAGATGTGATGAGTTTACGGGAAGGCAATCCGCGTCTACAGAAAAAAGCCTTCCTTATTCAGCCGATCGTGACCGGCGTAATTGATATGCTGCAATTAAATGCAGAAGTGAAATCTGTAATCATCGTAAATCAGATTCCTGAAGATTGTCCTCCAGTACATGCGGATGAAAACCGGGTAATTCAAATCGTATTCAATCTGCTTCATAATGCTGTGAAATTTACGAACGAAGGGATCATTTCGATTCAAGCTTATGCAAAGGACGAACGAGCTTATATCGTCATTTCGGATACCGGGATCGGGATGGATGAAGACATGCTTAAGCGCGTGTTCCGTCCGTATGAGCAAGCCAGCACGAGTGAGACTCTGATTGAAGGCGGCTTTGGGTTAGGTTTGAGTATAAGCAGGCAATTGGTTGAGCTTCATGGAGGCCGATTGGATGTGTCCTCTGTATTAGGAGAAGGTTCAACTTTTACATTTTCGTTAAAGCTGGCAAGTTTGCAAGCGGAGGACGAGGAGGATGCCGCTAGCCCGTTGGAACAGGGAGTCTCGCCATCTATACCGATTCAGGAAAAAGTCCCGATCACTATGGAAGAGGCGGATATCCCCCCGCCTACGAAACCAATTACTTTATTGGAAATGAACCGGGACCGGCCGCTCCTATTAATTGTGGATGATGATCCGGTCAACCTTCAAGTGCTTGAAGCTATACTGCCGCCGGACGAATATGATGTAACGATGGTAACGAGCGGTAAAGAAGCGTTGGCTGTACTGGATACAAAGGAATGGGATCTGGTCATCACTGATATTATGATGCCGCAAATGTCTGGTTACGAGCTGACGCGTTTGATTCGTGAGCGGTTTACACTTACGGAGCTCCCTGTTTTGCTCCTTACCGCAAGAAGCCAACCGCATGATATTCAAAGAGGTTTTATTACGGGAGCAAACGATTATGTAACTAAACCGGTGGAAGCAATTGAAATAAAATCGCGGATAGAGGCGCTAACTACGATTAAACAATCCGTCCGGGAACAGCTGCGGCTAGAAGCTGCATGGCTGCAGGCGCAAATCCAGCCTCATTTTTTATTTAATGCAATGAATGCAGTCACAGCTTTAAGTACCATTAATCTGGATAAGATGCGTAATTTGCTTGATGAGTTCGGCAATTTTTTGCGAAATAAATTCAAGTTTCAAAATATGGATGAACTTGTTTCGATCGATGAGGAACTAAGTCTAGTGCGCTCTTATTTATACATTGAGCAGGTCCGGTTTGAAGAAAGGCTGCAGGTTATTTGGGAGACAGACGGCTGCGAGGAATTGAGAGTCCCCTTTCTTACGATCCAGCCTCTGGTTGAAAATGCGATAAGACATGGCATTATGAAACGCGCTCGCGGGGGAAAGATCTTTATTCGGATTTCTGTCTATGAAACGCATGCAGAGATAACCGTTGAAGACGATGGGGTGGGAATGGACGAAGATCAATTGCAACGAATACTGGAGAGAAAAGTAGATAGCAGGTCGGGTGTCGGATTGATAAATACGGATCTGCGATTAAAACGGCATTTCGGAACAGGACTTCATATCAAAAGTGAGTCAGGCACAGGGACAAGGGTAACTTTTCATGTGCGCAACAGGAGGAATAGCACCATTGGGAGAGTGTAGGGATTCCGAAGGCTATTCCTTCAGAGACAAAGGCGGCATTTCTGCCGCTTTTGACTTCAAGTTGAATTAAATATCTTCCATGGTTAAGTAGAATGTAGTGGAGAGTTGCCATGGAGATTATTTTGTTCAACATACGCCGAGCCTGGAGATCAGACTACGCAAATGGAATTGAGTCTTGTTATTCTGTTTTTTTTAATTTATAATGAGTAAAAATTCACTCATAAAAAAGGGGCGGTTTGTTTGCCACGCAGCAAGGAACAGTTTGAAGAAATGCGCAAGGCCACCAGGGAAAAAATCCATTCAGCTGCAATGCAGTTATTTGTGCATCAAGGTTTCGGTTCAACGAATGTTCAGGATATCGCGGATAAAGCCGGTATTAGTATCGGTTTGTTGTATCGTCATTACAAAACGAAGGATCAGTTATTTCAAGAATTGGTTGCCTACGCAGTTGAAGGATTGAAACGTAATATTGCCTTCTTCGAATCCGGTCAATCCCCTAAAACATTGTTGACACAGTTTGTAGACGAAGTCTACTCCGACATGATCCATGGGGAGGAACTGGCCCATCTGCTGATCCTTATCAATCAAGCGCTATTAGCTGGCGCTGCCACAGCCTCTAAATCATATGAAGAGATCCTTCAGGTAAATGCCAGGCTGCTGGACACTACGGCACAGCTCATTCGTAAGGGGCAGCAGCTTGGAGAAATTTGCTCGGGTGATGCGCAGGAGATGGCCGTTTTTTTATACGCATCGATTCAGGGTTTGGCTGAGATGAAAGTATTGCTGAAGAGTAACTTTACCATGCCTTCGCCATCCGTCCTTACCGCATTTCTATTTAATGGAAGGGAGTGACCCTGTGTGCTTAACGTGGTTAGAGCCGATCAGGCTGAGTTTGATGTGAGGCGAGGGATATCTGAAATATTCGCAGAGGGATTCACCCAGTGGCTTGGGTTTTTCTCCAAGGATCCGAAAAAGATTGCTGAAGCGTTCGCCCACATCTTCGTTTTGGATCAATTTTATGTGGCTTTGCACAAGGGGCAAGTGGTCGGAATGGCGGCCTGCACAGACGGAACTTCACTTTCGGTAAAACTGGATAACAAGGAACTTTGCAAACATTTAGGCTTTTATAAAGGCACAATGGCCGGTATTTTCTTGAAAAAAGAGTTTGAAACCTCCTTTGTTCATCCTTTACACGAGTCAGGCTCCATCGAATTTGTGGGGACGGCCGCCGAATTCAGGGGGCAAGGCGTGGCTTCCCAATTGATTCGTCATATCCTCGAGCATACACCTTATAAGGTTTACTTGATTGAAGAAGTCGCCGATACCAATATTCCAGCCATGAAACTATATCAAAAATTAGGTTTTGAAGAATACAAACGCAAACAAATTCCAATGAAACGGGCAAACAAAATCGGAATCAATCACATTGTATCGTTGAGGTATACGAAGTAGCCGATTTATCTCTCCGTGTTACTTGTTCGGTTACAAGGATATCTTCGACAAGTTCGGGGGTGAGTTCCTCGGGACGGTATGGACGAATTGTACGAATTACACGAATTGTACGAGTTACCTATAGATGTATAATGCGATCGCTCCCTTGATGGCTTATTGCCAGTGGTGGGCGATCTTTTTATGACCTTTTTTTAAATGAATCGTAGAATCGTTCAGATCCGGAGGTATTGTTTATCGCTGTTCCAAGTCATTCATTTTATAATGAAAGCCAATAACGAACTTCCGGTAGACCGGTTCGTTATGAGTCCTAGGAGGAGGGGAGCAGGATGAGATTGTTCCCAGTAGCGGCCGCAAGCGAAATACCGGTCGGGACGAGAAGAGTCGTCGAGGTCGAAGGCCGTTCGATCGGCATTTACAATGTGCATGGGGAGTTTTTTGCCATTCACAATTACTGTCCCCATCAAGGCGCGGAGCTGTGCAGGGGGCCCGTGTGCGGCACGACGCTTGAATCGGACGTTTATGAATTTATATACGGCCGGGATCAGGAGATTGTCCGCTGTCCTTGGCATGGATGGGAGTTTGACTTGAAGACGGGCAAATCGCTGTTCAGCGACAAGGTCCGCGCGAGAAAGTATCCGGTCCAGATTACAGATGGCCAAGTGTGTATAATGATCGGCCAATAAGGAGGAGAACAGAAGATGCATAAGGAAAAAGAAGAAGTATTACGGGTCATTGATTGCGATGTGCACAACCAATTTCGCACCGGCAAGGATCTCTATCCCTATCTGGAGGATACATGGAAAAGTCAGGCGGTACTGCGCGGAGGCGGGCTGCCTTACGCGACCCCGATCGGCAATAAGCGCAAAGATGCGAATCCGCCCAGCGGCTTGCCGGTCGGAGCGGACCCGGAGTATATGATCCAACACTTGATCGAGCCTTACAACATGGATTACGCGCTGCTGTGCTCGGATGGGATTATCGCGGTATCGGCTTTTGCGGATGCGGACTACGCGGCGGCCCTATGCCGTGCCTATAACGATTACCAAATTGCCGAGTGGCTGTCGTATAGTCCTAAATTTAAAGGGTTTTTGTGCGTAGCTACGCAAGATCCGCTTCAGGCGGCGAAAGAGATCGACCGGATCGGTCCCCATCCTGACATCGTCGGCGTCTCGATTGTTGGCGGATCGCGAATGCCGTACGGGCAACGTTTCTTTCATCCGATCTATGAGGCATGCCAGCGCAACGATCTGCCGCTAGTAATTCATCCCGGGGCGGAAGGGTCCGGTATCTTCAATCCGCCGACCGCCGTCGGTTATGTGTCGAACTACCTGGAGTGGCATACGTGCCTGCCGCAGACTTATATGGCGCATCTGGTCAGCTTTGTATGCGAGGGCGTATTCGAGAAGTTTCCTAATTTCAAGCTTGTGCTCAGCGAGGGCGGGGTCTCGTGGCTTCCTCCGCTGCTGTGGAGACTGGACAAAAACTTCAAGGCGCTGCGCTCGTCCAATCCATGGCTGAAACGGATGCCGAGCGAATACGTCCGGGACCACTGCTTCATGACGACACAGCCGATCGAGGAGCCGGATAACCCGAAACATCTGGCCATGATGTTCGAAATGTTCGATGCCGAAAACATGCTGCTGTTCTCCAGCGATTATCCGCATTGGGATTTCGACGACCCGATGAAAATTTTGAAGCAGCTTCCGGTGGAGAAACGAAAAAAAATATTAAGCGAAAACGCCAGAACATTGTTCAAGCTGGCTTAACCATTCCTTCCGGTGAGGCGGTCAGACGTTAATAGGAGGAAGAGACTGACGATGCGGCGGTCCGCTTTCAGTCAGTCTCTTCGAATCCGGCCGAGCGGGACGTTTATCGGTCCGTAAGTGGTGGAAGGATTATGCTTCTGCGAAGTGAAATCATTCGTTACGAGACTGGGAGGGCGTTGCCGTGTCGATAGTACTGGATGGCGTTTATTACGATGATCTTATCCCGAACTGGCATGTAACGCGCCCGCAGAACGAAAACTACATCTTTCTGTTGGCTGCGGAAGGCCAGTTTTTGTATTCGCTTAATTCAGCCACCGTCCAAATGAACAAAGGGGAAATCATGTTTATTCGCGATCGGACCAATCGGATCGGCACCAACGGCCAGTTTCCCCCGCATCGAAAATATTCCGCTCATTTCAGAATGGACAGTTCCGCCGAACCTTCGCTCGCCAAGGAAATCAACCGGATTGCGAACACGCCGGTCAAATTGCGGCGTTTCGAATATTTCAGGCAGCGGATGGCCACGTTGTACCGCGCATGGCGAACCCAGACGACATTCCGCGAAGTGACGAGCACCGGCATAGCGATGGAACTGGTCGGAGCGGTGCTGGACGATATTCGAAAGCAAAATATCGCCCCCCATAAATGGATGGTGGTCAAGGAAATGGAAAATTATATATTGGCCCGCTTCAGAGAGGAGATCAAAATCGAACAGCTGGCCCGGCATGTCAGCCGGACCCCGAATTATGTGAGTACGATTTTTAAAGAAGTGACCGGACAAACGCCGATCGAATACGTCCATCAGATGCGCACGACGACCGCCCAGGATTTGCTGCTGCACACCAGTATGAATGTGGCCGAAATATCCGATTACCTTGGTTATTGCGACCCTACCTACTTCAACCGGATGTTTAAAAAATGGTGCGGCGAGCCGCCGTCTGCCATGGTGAAGCGAAGAAAGCAGCTATAGGGATAGGGCGGGGGCCCCGAAATCATTTGCCCGCCGCTTTTTGTTCCGCGATCTTTTTATTGATTTCTTCCTCGGCTTCCCGGAGCGCCGTGTTCGTATCCTTGACACCCTTTAAAATTTCGTTCACTTTTCCGCTTAGCACGGATCTCGCAATCGAGTCGTATTTCGTCGGTTTCGGCGACGATGCAATTTTCGTCAGATGCAGCGATTTCATATTTTTCTGATCGAGGAAGCTTTCGCCCTTGCCGAATGCTTCCTTGACGTCCACCGCTTTCAGCGTCGGATATCTCAGCAGACGGCCTCCCTCGGTTTGAACTTCGGCGGATGTCAGCATGGAAATGATATGCATGGCCAAATCTTTGTTGACACCCATGGAAGAAATGCCGTACAACGCTCCGCCGTACTGAATGGTCGTATTCGGAGCCTGCTTGAATGTCGGCACGGAAACGATGTCCCAGTTAAAGCCGTCCCCTTTCTTCTCCAGATCGATCAGGCGGGGATATACCGCGTTGCCGACCCACATCGCGGCCGAACGCTCCTCGATGAACGCTTTCGCACCGTCAAAGGTGGCCGAATCGGGCTTTTGATTGCCGGAAATCTCGTAAAACGCCTTATACGTTTCGATCAATTTCTTCCATTCGTCCGTATTCACGGCGGCTTTATCCGTCTGGGCATTCACCAACGGGAGGGAGAGCTGATTTTGTCCGATTAACCCGCCCATATTGATTTCCAGTCCACGATACGGAACGCCGCCGTCCGTCCGGCTTAATTTCTCGACAATCGCTTTTAATTCCGGCGAATCCCAGGTCATGCCGTCTTTCGGGTAAGCGACCCCGAATTTATCGAATATATCTTTGTTGTAGAAGAGCGCATACGTGCCGAATGTCCAGGGAAGCACATACAGCTCGCCCTTGTCGGAATAACCGCGAAGCGTCTGGATCATATCGTCGCGAAATACGTTCAGATCGATGCTGTTCGTTTTGGCGACCGGATCGAGATTTTGCATGACACCAAGATCCATATAGCGGATCAGGGAACTGTCTGTAGTCAATATAATATCGGGCACCGTACCGGCCGTCACAAAGTTTTCCATCGTATTTTCTTTGACCGCGCTGCTGATGTAGGTAAGCGATACGTTGGGAAACTTCTTCTTCATGTGAGGTTCGATATAGTCTGTAAAATACGAATCCGGAACCCCGATGTTATTGTAAAACGTCAATGTAGCGGACTGCCCATAGTTAAACGCTTTCCCTTCAGCCTTCTCTGCTGCCGGGTCGTCCGAACCCCCGGTATTGCCGCCGCAGCCGGCCGCCGACACAGCTGCAAGCAGTATAATCGTTATGCCTAGTTTCCTGTTCCTCATGTGTACAATGTCCCCTTCCTTGTATATGTGGTCTACTGGATTCATTATATTGGAAGGGCTTTCAAACTTACATTAACAATCCAAACGGTTCTTAACGATTCTACAACGAAACCTGTTTGTTGTCGCGCCTCAAATGACCGGCCGATTCAGCCTGCCGGTTCAAGCGGGACGACAGGGATTCCGAATCGTAGTCGGAGTCTGTAGCCGTAAGCGACGCCCTTCGTGTTATCAACGAGGGGCGTTTTTTTGCATGCCGTAAGCGGTCCCGGCTCCGGGTCCGTACACGAAGTTAGAAAATTTTCCTGAAAGTAATGAACCGGCGCCGAGGTTATGACAATATATAGGCGAATGGCCATTCAGAAAGGAGCAGGCTCTTGGATATCGAAGAGTTGAGCGATCTGATCAAGGAGCATGGGAAAGCGATCTACGGATTTTGCTACAAGCTTGCAGGCAATCAGGCGGATACGGACGATCTTTACCAGGAAACGTTCCTGAAGGCGATGGAGATGCGTCATAAAATGGACGTGAATCAAAATCCGAAAGCATTTCTCATCTCCATCGCGATCCGATTGCGCAAAAACAAACGCCGGAAATTCGCCTGGAGACAACGGATTGCCCCTACGGCCGGGCTTAATGAGGCTGTGGATCAGGCATGCGGGTCCGAAGACCGGGTGACACCGGAACAAGCCGTGCTGTCTGACGAGCTGCGCCAAATGATTCAAGCCGCCGCCGACAGGCTGGACGATAAGCTGAAAATACCGATTTATATGTACTATACCGCGGACATGTCCGTCGATGAGATCGCATCGGCATTGAAGATTCCCTCAGGTACGGTCAAGAGCAGGCTATACCATGCCCGCAAAGCGATGAAACAAATATTGGAGGTGGAGCCCTCATGAGCGATTCCACGAAATGGGACCGGATGTTCAAGCAAGCACTCGCATCGGCGGAGGAACCGGACGAAAGCCTGAACGAAAGCATTATCCATTTGTATAAGGAGAGAACCGTGATGAAGCGAGGTTATAGAAAAAGAATTTCCGCCGGCGTCTTGGCTGCCGTCTTCACGATTGTCATGTCGATAACGGCGATCGCCGCCACGCAGCTATTCAGCTCCAAACAGGTGGCCGAGCGTCTGGGCCAGCAACTATTGGCCAAAGCTTTCGAAAGCGCCGACGCGATCGAAATCAATCAATCCGCCGCCGCCGGCGACTATACGTTCACCTTGCACGGGATCGTCTCCGGTGCGGGACTAACGGAATTTGACAGCACTTCGCAGCGTTTGAATCCCGACAGAACGTATGCCGTCGTTTCGATCGCCAGACAAGATGGCAGCCCGATGCCGGCGACAAGCGATCCGGAATACGGCAAAGTCCCGTTTTTCGTTTCGCCTCTGATTAAAGGCCAGAAGCCCTGGCAAGTAAACATCGTTACGATGAACGGCGGTTATAGCGAAGCGGTGGTCGACGGAACGATGTACAGGCTGATCGAATGCGACGGTGTGGAAATGTTCGCCGACCGGGGAGTGTATTTGGCGATTATTGGCGGCAGCACGTTTTATTCCAACGAAGCGTTTGCCTATGAGGAAAGTACGGGCGAAATAAAACCGAGAGCCGACTTTGCAGGAAGCTCGATCTTGTTCGACCTGCCTCTGAATAAAGCCAAGGCCGACCCCGCCAAGGCCGAGGCATATCTGCAGAAGTTGTTGAAGGAACCGGACTCCGCCGCCAGCGCTTCCGGCCGGGCGGCGTCTGCCGATGAGGCCACAGCGGAGCTTGCCAAACGTCTGGAAGAATGGAAGAAAAAGGTTCCCGAAGGCAAAGTCGTACCCGAATCCGTCAAAGCGGCGACCATCGACCCAAAAGGATATATTCACTATGAGCATGATGGTTGGCGCGTTACGCTGGCCCCCGGCATCTTGTTCGCGGAAGGCCAGACGGGCTTCTCGGACTCCGTCCAGTTCAGCGGGTCGGAGGATACGTATAAAGCCATGCAGTTTCATAAAGACGAGCAGGGCGTTATTACAGGCAGAATCATCAACCTGAACTAGAATGCCGGAGCCGGTCTCCCATACAGGAACCCGGTCCGGGAGACGACTGAGGCAGAGAAACCAAAACCGCACAGATCAAGAAGCAAAGGAGCCAGGCAGCGTTCGTCTGCCGGCTTTTTTGCTTTTTTGGCGTCTGCTTCGAAAAGCCGGAAACTATCCATTGATCAAAACGGATGATTAATGATAATTTTACATGTAGAATAGAGCATTTTGTCCGCCGCAGGTGAGGCTGTAACGGCAAGAACAGTTTTCGTTCGAGAATCGTCGAAACCTAACTTGACTAACCGAGGTGAATGGTTAAAATGAGCACTCTAGACGGCGAGGGGGACCAGCAGCTGGTGCAGCTGGAGCTCGAAGAAACGTTACGGGAACAACAAGGGATGACGTTCCGTTTTTACAAGACGGGGGGCAAGTTTATCCATACGTATTGCACCGGAAGGCTGCTGCTGAAGCTGGGTTTAACGCCGGAAGAGGTGGTGGGCAGGGAGCTTATCGAGTTTTATCCGGCCCAGATCGCGATCCGGAAAGAAACGTTTTACGCGCGCGCCTGGGAAGGTGAAGAAAATGTGACCTACGAGGGGGAAATCGGCGGAGTCTCTTATCTCGCCTCGCTGAGACCGATTCGAGTGTCCGGCAAGATCGTCGAGGTAGTCGCTTCCTGTGTCGATATTACGGAGCGGAAACGCGCGGAGGAAGAATTAAGAGCGACCAAGGAACTGCTGGATTCGCTGTTCCGAAATTCCGCAGACGGCATATGCGTGACGGACACGGCGGGCAAAGTGATCCGGGTAAATGCCGCTTACCTGAACATGTACGGGTGGACGGAAGAAGAATTGGTTGGGCGGGAGCTGCCGATCTACCCCGATTATTTAAAGCATGAGCTGGGCGTCATTTGCACCATGCTTCAATCTGGAAATCATATCGTCAATCAGCACGCGGTCCGGCAGCGGAAAGACGGCGAATTGCTCCATGTCTGCAACACCATATCGCCGCTTAAAGATGGGACAGGCAAAGTGATTGCTATGGCCGGGATTACGAGAGATATATCGGAACAAAAAAAAGCGGAGGACTTTCTGCAAAAAGCCGATAAATTGAATGTGGTCGGCCAATTGGCCGCCGGATTGGCTCACGAGATCCGCAACCCGTTAACAACGCTGCGCGGGCTGCTGCAGCTGATGCATTCAAGCGGCAGCGGGAAGCTGGTATATTACGATATTTTAATTTCCGAATTGGATCGGATCAACAGTATGGTCAGCGAGCTGATCCTTATTGCCAAGCCGCACGTAACCAGTCTTCGCACACACGATCTGGCGGTGATTGTGCCGAACGTTATCAACTTACTGGAATCGCAGGCCGCTATAAGCAATATCCAAATCGTTTTCGAATCGGAGGGAGCGCTCCCGTTCATCAGATGCTCGGAGGTGGAGATCAAGCAGGTCTTTATTAACCTGCTTAAAAATGCGATTGAGGCGATGCCAAACGGCGGAGCGATTCGTGTCGTTGCTTCGGCGCAGCCTCATCAGCATGTGCGTATCCGGATTATAGACCAGGGCGGCGGCATTACGGAGGAACAGATCCGCAGGCTGGGGGAGCCGTTTTATACGACAAAGGAAAAGGGGACGGGACTCGGGCTGATGATGTGTTATAAAATCATTGGCGATCACGGAGGGAAAATCGCGGTCACCAGTGTGATCGGCAAAGGAACGACGGTGGAAGTCGTACTGCCTGTGAGCGTGTAAAAGTTAAAAAGCCGCAGATTCTGGGTCTCTGCGGCTTTTAGAGGATTGCAGTTCTTCAACTGCTCATCAGGCTCGCTTGGCTGCCGATTCGGACTATTCCAGGTTCGCATGTCTGCCGAACATAGCTGCGGAATCGATGCCAAGCCTGTCCATGCAGCATAAGACAACCGTATCGAGAAGGAGCAGGAGGCTCTGCTCGAACAAGGAGCCCATCGGCTGAATCGTCGTGGTCGCACTGCCGTCATTTCTTTCTTTGGCCGCAGCCGGAACGGCAATGACGGTGTCGGCCATTTGTCCGATTGTGGAATCCGGACGGACGGTGGCGAGCGCCACGCTGGCGCCCAGCTTTTTGGCCTTGGCCGCCATGTTGACCAGACTGCCGGTTTCACCGGAGCCGGAGCCGATAATCAGCAGATCGCCTGCTTGTAGTCCGGGTGTGACCGCCTCCCCAACTACATAAGCATGGAATCCCGCATGCATCAGGCGCATGGCAAAGGCGCGCAACATCAGGCCGGAGCGGCCTGCACCGGCGACGAAGATGCGGCCTGCCCGGGCACCTGTCTCGGCAATTTGCCCGACCAGCCGCTCGATCTCTTCCACCGGGATCGACTTGACGGTCCGCTCCAGCTCATGTAGGATGCTGCGGGTGAGTGCAGGGATTTCGGTCAGTGTTGTCATGGATTATTGTCCTTGAGCGACCAGCTCGCGCATTTCGGAGGCTACCGATTTTTTGTCTTGCTGTCCGGTAATTCCGCCGCCTACGATAACCAGATCGGGGTTCGCTTTGACGACCTCCGGCAAGGTGTCCAGTTTAATGCCGCCAGCAATGGCGGTTTTTGCATGTTTGACGACGCGCTTGATCGCTGTAAGCTCCTCGAACGAGTTTTTGCCCGCCGCTTGATGATCGTATCCGGAATGCACACAGATGTAGTCGACGCCCATCGCATCGATTTCTTGAGCCCGCTCTTCCATATGCTTCACATTGATCATGTCAACCATAATTTTCCGGCCTTGTTTGCGGGCTTCTTCCACAGCGCCGCGAATGGTCGAATCGTCCGAAACGCCCAGTACGGTAATAATATCCGCACCGGCTTCGGAAGCTTTCATAACTTCGTAGCCGCCGGCGTCCATAATTTTCAGATCGGCCAGAACTTTCAGATTCGGGAAAGCCTCTTTCATTTCTTTTACGGCCCGCAGTCCTTCATTGATCACGACCGGTGTGCCGATCTCGACGATATCGATGTAAGCTTCGACTTCTTTCACGACTTCTATAGCTTCCGGGATGTTGACCAGATCCAACGCTAATTGCAATTCCATAGGGATAATCGCTCCTTATTTCAATTTAGTAAGCTTGCCTCGGGTGGCTTCAATGGCTGCGCAGAGCCGGACGGCAAGGGTTGTAATTTCTCGTAACACGATTTATTCTAATTGTTGAGTTTCAATTGAGGAAGTACGCACTTTAAAGTGGGGTAGTTACCGTAAGGATACTATTGGACGTTTATCAAGAACGCAGCGGATGTTAAACTTGGGGGTACAGGGACTTCTGCGATAGGCAAGTTCGTATGAATTGACGAGGAGTGAGAGCATGGCGAATGTGTTGAAAGAGCGGATTAATCTGAAAGAGATCAACTGTGAGAAGGAACTGACGCTTGCTGTGATCGGCGGGAAATGGAAGCTGATTATTTTATGGCACCTGGGGCTGGAAGGAACGAAACGATTTAGCGAGCTGAAAAAGCGCATCCCGTCTATTACGCAAAAAATGTTAACCAATCAATTGCGTGAGCTGGAAGAGGATCAGCTGGTAGCCCGGAAAGTGTATGCGGAGGTTCCGCCGCGTGTCGAATATACGCTTACCTCTTACGGGGAAAGCTTAATGCCGATCTTGCAAATGATGTACAGCTGGGGAAAAGAATACGGCGATCAAGTGGTATGGAAGGAACGCTGTTCCTCGGATAAGCCGGATTGCACCACGTTTGCGAAATAGGCTGCGGGCGGGTACCGCCGATTTCGTCAGCTGAATTTCGGGCGGAGTTTTTTGGAACTTGCTACTGTGCGAGCGATGATAGTACTTTATGCAACGCGATAATGAAGCCGTCCGGCTGGTTATCGCGTTTTTCAAGTTGTTCAGCCGCAGGCAGAGTAATCATTATAAATGATTATTTATCGGAGGACACGGCGCGTGCTACCATGAGCCCATTACTATGCATGGGCAGGAGGCGTCAAGTTGATGGGAAAGCTGAAGGTCAGGCGGAAAATTTCCGTGCTGCTCCTAATTGCGATGCTCGTACAGATGGCAGGCTGGCCGGGGCTGAACGGCGTGATCGGGAAGGCGAACGCCGCTTTCTACTGGAATTCCGCACCGAATTTCGCACCGATGGAGGGCAACCAGGTCCAGGTGTATTGGGATCCGCCTTATGACACCGAGGACTATGAGCAGCGCTTCAGTTATGAGGTGAAGTTCTACAGCAGGCCGGGGCTTGAGCCGCTTGGCGCGCCGGGGTATTTCTCATCTCCCGAACAATGGGAGGATCCGGGAACGTTTATATCGACGAGGTGGATTCAGACCGGTCTGGACCCTGCTGTCGAATACGAGGTCAGGGTTATGGCGCGCAAGGAAGGAGAAACCGACATCCTCGGTACGAAAAGCGGGACGATCCGTTTGCAGGATACGTTCCAATATTACGCGGAGCTCGCCGTCTCGTATGAGGAGGAGACGAATCAGACGAAAAGAATGAAGCTGCACTGGAAGCCCAGCGTAAGGCCGCAAACGACCGTATATTCCCTTGTTGTCCGAAAGGTAGGAACGGCGGGAGGAGAATGGTCGTTCAGCGATGATATCGCCCATACGCCGGGGGCACCGGGCTACGATTACAGCGTATCCGGCCTTCAGCCGGGGCAAAGCTACGACTTACAGCTGGCCGCCTTCGACGCGGCTTACAACATCGAGCTTCTGGAGACCCGGATAACGGTTCCGGGAGGAGCGGGCAGCCCGTTATGGCCGCCGGACGCCCAATTAACGGTCAGCGGGCTGACCGACAATGGGTTTACGATCGAATGGCCGCAAGGAACCGGGGACGTCGCCGCCTACGGGCTTTCTTATGTGGTCAACGGCGGGGCTCCCGTCAGCCGGATGCTGGGGATTTTGCCGCGCGGTTATACATTCACCGGCTTATCCCGTGGAGATTTGGTAGATGTGGCGATGACGGTTGTCGGCTCAACTTATGCCGCTAGTGCGCCGCTGCTGCTTTCGCAGCGCGTGGGAGAGGCTGTGCCTTTGTCCCCCAAGTGGCCAGCAGGCGCATCCTTATCGGTAAGCGATCTGTCGCAGGAAGGATTTTCGGTTAACTGGCCGAAAGCATCGGGTGGCGTCACCCAATACAAGCTGAGCTGGGCGAAAAACGGCGGAGCGCCGGTCGAACAGACGCTTGCGGCTGTACAGTGCGAAGGGTTTCCGGAGGTTTGCCGGGACCGTACGAAATTTACGTTCGGTCTGGAAGCCGGGCTTGCAGCCGGGGACCGGGTCAGCGTTTCGGTAAAAGCCGTCGACGGGGCCGGACGGGAAAGCGAGCCGCTGGCACTGGAGCAAGGTGTCCTGAAGCTGGATTTTTCGCCGCAATCGGTAGGTGTTTACGGGAAGATGGCCCTAAAAGCGGGGGAGCCGCTCGGCATCTCGCTGCAAACGACGAACAGCGGTTACGAGGCGTCCGTATCGATCCGATACGACAGCTGGATCGACAGGAACGGCGATCTTCAGCCGGATCTGGTGAAACGAGAGCTGGAGGTCGGCCTGACCGAATCGCCGGCTGAACCGGGATTGTATACGGCCGATTGGATCGTGGCCGAATCGCTCGGCATAGAACGGATCGAGCAGGCGGTAGCCGTGTTGAAGCGGAGCGGGACGGTAATATCATCGCCCGTTGCCTTCGGGGATATCAATGCGCAAGGCAGCGGCAGCCCTTACGTAACCGGAAATTTGAAGCTCGACATAGAGGGCGACGTGTCGAATGCGTTCGTTTGGGTGTCGCCTTCCAATATGTCGGCGTTTTATCTGGACATTCCCGGTCCTGGCTCCTACTCGTTCACACAGCTGTTTCCGGGTATGGCGACCGTTCAGCTCAAGGACAAAGTCAGCGGCGTTTCTCTGCTGCCGGATCGCTCTGTTCAAGTGAAGGGATCGCAGACGGTACGCGAGCCGATGAACGTAGATACGGAATCGACGGAGCTTCGTATTACGGTACAGGACGATGCCGGCGTACCCGTACCGGGGGTCCGAACCTATTACCGGATCGCAGAAAAGGAGTGGCGTTCGGCGATTACGGACGACACCGGCCGGCTTCGCATTCGCGAGGGGGTGGCGAAGGGTGATCCGGTCAGCGTGAAGCTGAGCCGAATCCCTCTGCACTTGAAGGAATTGCTTGACGAGCGGCATTTAACGTTAACCGAAGGGTTAAACGAGGAGATCGTTACGCTGGAAAGGCGCAAGCTCGTTATGTTATCCGGTCAGGTAACCCGGCATACCGGGCCGATCGAAGGCTTTCATCTGACAGTGTCGCCTTACAGCGGCAATCAGGACAACAAAGGGTATGTGCGTCAATTGCAAACCGACGCAAACGGCCGTTATGCGGTTCAGGTTTTCGCCGGTGTGGAGCTGCGGATTAGCGGCTATAACGACCATGCGTCGCTCGCGCCGCTCGCGGTGGCGGTGGGGGATACTAACATCGAGCAAAATCTGACGCCGGTCGAAAAAAGGCCGGGCACCATTCGTGTGTCGGTCAAGCGGCAAAATGTCGACGGATCTTGGATCGTTCACGGCGAGTCGGGGATAGCCTCGTATACGATGCAATCCTATGAGCCCGTTCTCACTTACGTATCCAACGGTCAGCGGATCGATTCAAGGTACTATCCGTTTAACGTGTCCGGCAAGCCGGGAGACGAATTCCGGTTATGCATGCGCTATGAACCTTACAAAATGGATTATCGCTGCCAGACGGTTACACTGGACGATAACCGCGAAGTGACTGCGGAGCTCGAAATTCCGGCGAACGGCGGGATGGTGCATTGGATCTTCGATCCGTATTTGATGCCGGAGTTCGGCGCGCCGTGGAACTCGGGATGGATGTACCGGGTTATGTCGGCTGACGGCCGATATGACGAAGTGAGCTTTTTCCCTTATCCGCCCTTTTTTGATTTCATGGAATTTCTCCCTGCCGGCGAATACACGGTGCAAATTTTTCATGCCGGGACGGGACTGGCGGACAGCTACAGCCGTACGTTTACGGTGAGCGGAGGCGAAAGGGCCGATCGGGCGATCCGCATCGATTTATTCAGGGAGCGGATGAATCCCGCGACCAGTGGAGCCAGCTTCGCCGTTAACTCGCTGGACGCGGTTTTGGGGGATTCGATCGATGTCAGGGCCGAGTATACAAGGTCTCCGGATGTTGGACCGCCCGTCACTTCGCTTACCGGAACGACATTTGAAATCGCGCTTCCTGCCGGCGCCTCTGTAGTGCCGGGAAGCGTGCTCGTGGATGAGAAACCGCTGGCAAGCTCGTTGTGGACCGTACAGGACGGCAAGCTTGTCGTGCAGACGGGCTCCATCTCCTTTTATTACGGGCGCAAGCTCGTCCGGGCGACAGTTCAACTGCCGTTCGACTATCCCGACCGCACCGCCGTCTTGGCCGGTACACTCCGGTACACCGCAGGGTCCGAGAGCGGCACGCTTTCGCTTGGCCAACGGACGATATCCGTCGCGCCGGTCACGCTGGAGGCGCCGGACCGGACGAAAACCCGGGAGCTGCTTCTGCAAGGGCGTGCCGCGGCAGGAAGCGATATTTTGATATATGAAAGCGAGCAATTGCTCGGCCAGACGAGAACCGCCGATTCCGGAGCTTGGCAGTACACTGTCGAGCTGCCGGACCGGGGCATGAATTACAGCTACCAGCTGTCGGCGGCAGCCGAGATCAACGGCCTGTCCCGGGCGTCGGATGCCCGAGAGGTGATTTACACGTCCGTTGGACCGAGGCTTACGAAAGTAACGCTTAGCAACGATTGGGGGTTTTACCACAGCTTTGACCCGAACAAGGGAATTGCCAAGTTTCCGTTTATGCTGGAGCCGGGGAACATGTTCATCGATCTGGAATTTGACGAACCGGACGCCGTCTCCGAGGCGGTTGTGAGTCTCGGATTCCATAGGGAGGGAGCCTACCGGACTGAAAGCGGCGTATACAGGTCGCTGATCAAGGTGGTCAACATGGAGGAGATCACCGGTCCTTTGTATGTGTCTTACCATGAAGTTCCGGCCGACAGCGGCATCGCTCCCAGAACCGAGACAGAATTGAGGCAAACGCTGGCGTGGTGGCTGCGCGACGCCGACGTCCCGCAGCCGTACGAGGTGGAGACGGTCCGGGACGGAAGCGGCAAAGAAACCTACAGCGTGAGCTATGATCTGCCTTCGCTCCTCGGTTCGGGAGCGCGGGCCGAGCTGAGCTTGTATGGGGAGACCTCAGTCGTCTACGATCCCGCGGGCAAGCCGCGGATGAGCGTAAACGGCCGGACGCTGTATGGAGCTTCCGGATCGGCGAAGCTCGCTCCGGGTTCTCCGAAGCCGTTTCCGTCCGCGCCCACCGGATACCGCGACTCGGCGGGAATGGTCAGGTCGTTCATCCGCAGCGGTCAGGCGAAAAACATGAGTCTGGTCGCCGAGTTTTCCGCTTACGTCCGCTATGAGCAGGCCGGCGGCGGGAACGTTAAAATATTGTCGGCTCCGACCGAGATTGCCAAGACGGGCACTCAGATTCTGGTCGAGGGCATCGATATGGGGCTGACGCTGGAAGGAAGCGGAGGCTTCGAATCGACGCTGGACAGCATTCAGGAGCGCATCAAGTCCGCTTACGCCCGATGCAGCTCGCATTCCGCCCATAGATATCATAACGCCTACGAGGACATAATGGGCGACATGATGGCTGCGGAGTCGGCGAAATGGGTCGCAAGTCTGGGGCTGTTCGCCATCGGGGCGGGAGCTCCGGGTCCGGGAACGCTGATCGCGGGTCTGACCGCCGTAGCCGGGCAAGGTCTCGGAAAAGTGATCGACAAGGAGATGTCGTATGAGCTGGCCGAGATTGACCGTGCCGTGGATCGCGATATCGAATGCGAGCCGAAGGATCCGCACTCGGAGAGCGGGAAAACAAGCGAAGGCTTTCGCATTATCGCCAAGCCGACCTGGCTGTACGATCCGAGCGGGTATGTATATGAGGCCGTCCCCGAAGAGAGGCTGGAGGGCGTAAAGGCGACGGTTATGCAGTGGGACGAAGCCGCTTCAGCCTGGACGGATTGGGACGCGGAATGGTTCTTGCAACAAAATCCGCAAGTTACGGACCGAAGCGGCAAATACCGCTGGGACGTGCCGCCGGGCAGATGGAAGGTCCGCTACGAGAAGGACGGCTACGAAACGGTATACAGCCATGAAATGACCGTGTTGCCGCCGCATTTTGATGTCAATATCGCGATGACGTCCACTACTGCGCCAGTCGTATCCGGAGTGCGATCGGAGAACGGAGGCCGGTCGGTCGACATCGTCTTTTCCAAGCATATGAGAACGGACGGTTTTCCCGCGGCTGCCGTTCAAGTGAAGAGAGGGGGGGCGCTGATTGCCGGCGTTCTGAAGCCGGTTGCCCCGGCAGCGGACGGTGCTCTCGCAAAGCTCTGGTCGTTCGAGCCTGAACCGGGCGCTGGTCTTGCCGCCGGAGATCGGCTGGAAGTGACGGTGAAGGCGGGAGCGCCTAGTTACAACGGGCTTGCTACGGCGTACGATCAGACGTTCCTGATTGAAGTGATGGCAGACGACCGCACTCCGCCGGACCCCGCAACGAATGTGCGGGTTACGCCGGGCCACCGCAAGCTGATCGTCACATGGAACGATCCGAAAGGCGACGATCTTGAATCGATGCTGATCGAATGGAAGGAAACGTCAGGCACCGGCTACCGGCAGCTTACGGTCGGCAAGGGCGTTGGTCTGGCGGAGCTTGATTACCTCCAAGCGTGGACGGATTACGATATCCGGCTCGTTGCGGTCGATGCCGCGGGGAATCGATCCGACGGCGTAGCATTGCGGGAGAAGCCGGGGCTATCGGCGGGAAAAACCGATCATATCGGTCCGTCGGCTGTCGTAGGGGCCAGCGCCGCTGCGGGAACCGATCAGATTACGCTAGCCTGGAGCGATCCGGCGGATCCGGATCTGAACGGAGTGCTCGTCAACTGGCGGGAGCGGGGGAAAGCCGAAGACGGCGGTGGCGCAACGGTTGTGAAAGGACAGCAGCGCTATACGATAATAGGTTTGCAGCCGGGAAGGACGTACGAAATCCGGCTGATGGCGGACGACGAATCGGGCAATCGCTCGGAAGCCGTTGTGCTGACAACTGCGACAAGCGGCTCCGATACCGGGACGAATCCAGGCGGATCGTATCCGAATACGGGACCGGGAGCCGGAACGCCTCCCGGGACTCCGCCTGCTGTAACGGATGGAGCAGAGACGATAAAATGGCGGGATCTCTTTCTAGGCGATACGTATTATCCGGCGCTTGGCGGCAGGCTGCTGCTTCGCGCCGAAGGCCCGCAGACGTCCTCCGCCGGCAATTACGAACTTGCGGTCCGGGAAGCTTCCGACGTTCGCTGGCCTGCAGATATACGATTCATTCATGCAGCCGGAGCTTTCGAACTGGGTATATCCGGCGATTGGCCGGCCCATTCCGAACGATTCTTGCGGATACGGATGTCTATCGATGAAGAGAAATGGCAGCAGCTCGACCGGCGTTTGCTTGCCATATACCGGGCTGATCCGGATAAGCCGGGTACGTGGCACTATGCAGGCGGGAGATGGGATCCGGACAGCGGCCGGCTTGAAGCGGTCATCGGGCAGCCAGGGGTATATGCGGTTATGGCCTTTGCCCCTTCCTTCGCTGACCTGGCCGGACATTGGTCGGAGCAGACAGTCCGCCTGCTGGCCTCGAGGCAGTTGACGAATGGAGTAGACGAGGGGGTTTTTGCTCCCGATCTTCCGGTGACGCGTGCCGAGCTGGCCGCATTCCTGATCCGTCTTCTGGATCTCGCCGGCGGTGCTGCTACGGGCAACGGCTTGGATTCCGGCGCCTCAAGCGGAGGCGGCTATCCCGCACTCGAACGGTACAGCGATGCGGACACATCGGCATGGTATGCACCCGTGCTGGAGCGCGCCGTTCAAATCGGTCTGCTCGAAGGCAGCGGCACGAAGCTTCGGCCGAACGACCCGGCAACCCGGGAAGAAGCTGCCGTTATCGCTTACCGGATCATCGGCAAGCTTCACGTACCGGAAACCGGCACCGGCAGTCCGGCTGCCGGTGCCAACGGTGCTGCAACCAGCGGAGGCAGGCAGACAGTAACATACGCTGATGAGGAGCTCCTGTCGCCGTGGGCCGGGGAAGCCGTCCGGCATTTGAGCGGTCGGGGACTCGTGAACGGCTATCCCGACGGACGGTATGACCCTCATTCCGATATTACCCGCGCCCAAGCGGCGCAAATCATCATGAATATTGCGCAAGCGTTCGGACTGTTATAAACTTGGCGAACCCCGGCGAACCATCGTTTGCCGGGGTTTGCCGTATTCGACGGGAGACAATTCAAGTGTGATGTATGTATAATATAGGAAATGAGGGGATTATTCGTCGACGGGGGGCACCACCATGAGAAGAGGGTTCTGGGCGGCAGGATTGACAGCCCTGCTTGCCGCGGCGGGTTTGGCTGCAACGGCCGTGCTTCTGGGCCAGCCGGGATACCGGCTGCACGGCAGTGCCGGACCGGGCGAGGCTTCGGACCGGTTGACCGTTTCTATCATGCAGCCGATGTACGACCGGAAGCCGCAGAGATCGGAAGTCTGGGACCTTCTGGAGAACAAGTTCAACATTCGTTACGAACCCGTCTCCATACCGGCTGCTTCCTACAGCACGAAGCTGATGATGGCGGTTTCTTCGGGGAAACCTCCGGATATCGTTCTGTGGACGTCTTTTATGTCGGAACTGATCAATTTTATCGAAAGCGGGTTGTTTCACGACTTAACGCCATATATCGGGAATTCGGCGAATTTGAAAACGGCGATTCCGCAGCGCATCTGGAACCGGGTGAAGCTGAACGGGAGCTATTACGGGATTCCGCGTCCGCGCGCCGAAGTCGATCAGGCTGTCATGATCCGCAAGGACTGGCTTGAGGCCCTTCGGCTGCCTGTTCCGGAAACGATCGACGATTACTATAACACGGCGGTCAAGTTCGGGCAGTCGGACCCCGACGGCAACGGCAGGAAGGATACATACGGGTTCGCGGCGGGAGAAGGGTTGAACTTTTTGCACAACCTGCTTCCGGCGTTCGGAGCGGGCAACTCTTGGATTTTGCGGGCCGACGGTTCGCTGGAAGCGAGCAAGGTATCTCCCGAACGCGAATCGGGGCTGCTGTGGCTCCGCAAGCTTTATGCCGAGAGGGGAATCGACCAAAGCTTCTCTTCGCTGCAGCAGTCGCAAGTATGGGACCGGTTTACCTCCGGCAAAACCGGCATTATCGTCGCTCCCATCGCCGATTACGAGCGGTTCCGGGCAAGGCTGGCCAGTGCAAACCCGAAGGCGGAACTGCTGATGCTGGGGCCGCCTGTCGGTCCGGAAGGCATATCGGGGTTCGGCGAGCGGCCGGGGTATTACGGTCTGTTTCTTATTCCGAAACGGGTGCCGGAGGAAAAAGTAAAACGGATCGTCGAGTTGCTGGACTGGCAAAGCGGCGAAGAAGCGAACCGGATTCGCAAATTCGGTCTGGAGGGCGTTCATCATACCATAAAGGAAGACGGGACGCTGCAGATTAACCGGGAATCGCTGCAGGTGGAGGATCTCGGGTCGCTGCTGCTAATGAATCCGTACGATCCGTATTATTACGTATCCACGAGTGCGCCCGAATACGTGCAGGAGAAGCAAAGAGCGATGCTCGATCTGGTACGGGATAAAGGAATCCCGAATCCGGCGGAAGGCTTTATGCCGAACACCGGATTGTCGGTTGCCAGTATTTATACGAAAAAAATCCAGCGATTCGAAACCGATTTCGTCAAAGGAAACGTGCCGGTGCAAGATTTCTCATGGTTTCGGCGGGAATGGCTCGATCGAGGTGGGAAGGAGGCGACACAGGAAGTAAATGAATGGTATCGAACCTACCGGTCGAACGGAGAACAGGGCAGACGGGATGGCGGATAGTAATCGGCGGTTAGAAGCGGCAATCAGGGTGCGGACAGGTGACAAGCGGTTGTCCGCCAAAACCGCGATGCGGCTTAAAATCGTCATGCTCGCGGCGATGATCGCGATCGTTCCCGTTCTTGTTGTCGGCTGGACCGCCTATACGGCGGCCAGAGGCAGTCTCGTCCGCGAGGTGGAGAACTACAATCATATGCTGATGAAGCAGGTGCAGCAGCGTACGGACAAGATGATGGAAACGGTCGACCGGGCCGTGATGCAGCATGTAATGGACGACGCGCTGACCGTATTGCTGAAGGACGGCACGCTGCTGAGCAACGAATACGAGCTGGGACAGGTGAAAACGGCTTTATCCGCGATGGAGACGCTGATCGATCATGCGGAAGCGGTATATTTATTCGTCCCGGAGGAAGAAGTGCTTGTGACCTCGGACGGGATCGACTCTCTGCCGGAGCGGACGCTTGGGGCTTCCTTGTATCAGGCGATGGAGAGCAACAAGGAACTGTCGTTCTGGCATGACAGACTGACGGCACCCGCCGATCCGGGCAGTTACGGCGTCATTCAAAGCATCGGCTACGCCAGGCGGCTGCCGTCCTCCTTTTCGTCTCCGCTCGGCTATTTTGTCGTGCTGCTTCGGGAACAGGCGATGTTTGATGTGCTCGAGGATGCCGATGCCGGTCAGGCGTGGGGCATGCTGGCCGTCAGTCCGGCTGGGAATGTGTATGCCGATGACGAGACGCAGACGTTTATCGGGGAGCACCTTCCGCCGGAGGAGCTTAAGCAGTGGCTCTCGGCTAAGCTGAATGACGGCGTAACCGCGGATTCGCTGGAGACGGTCGGAGGACGCGACTGGCTGGTGCATGCCCGAAAATCCGCAGAATCAGGATGGACCTATATGTCCGTCGTTCCGTTCGAGGAACTGACCCGTTCTATAGGGACGGTGAGACGAATTGTAACGGTCATCTGCATTGCACTGGCTTCAATCTCGCTGGTTACGATATTGCTGCTGACGACGAATTTGTACAATCGGGTACGACGGGTAATCGAGCGCCTGCAATTCGAGAACACCGTATTGGAGCGCCGGATCGGAGAGACGGAGCCGGAACTGAGAGCCTATTGGGTACAGAGATGGCTGCATGAACCGTTCGGGTCTGACATTGGCGGTCATCTGGAAGGGCTAGGGATTGAACTATACAGCCGCCGGTTCACCGCCGTTTGTCTGGAAGCGGACGAACTCAGGGACTGCGGCGAGATCGAAGCTGGCATCCGTTCCGGCCAACTGCTTGATTTGTTGCGGCGGTTGAATACGGAACAAGTGTCGGGACACTACATCCGGATGGGAAATGACCGAATCGCAGGCGTACTGATACAACGAACCGATGCGGACTCGGCAACGGAGTGGGCTTCGGAAAATTGGGGAGCAGAGCTGTTGGCGTACGTGGAATTGGAAGCTTTGGCGACCATATCTGTTGGGATCGGGAAAACAAAGGAAGCGGCTGCGGACGTAAGCGGTTCTTTTGACGAAGCGCAGCGTGCGCTCCGACAGCGGCTGGTCGATCCCGAGCGGAAGCTGTTTCTCTACGGGCTGGATAGGCGGACAGCAGAGCCGCTTGAATACCCGTTTGAGCAGGAGAAAATGATCGTGGCGCAGTTGAAGCTGGGCGACCGGGAGAAGGCGGCGCAAGCGCTGAGGGACTTTGTCGATACATTGCTTGCCGCACCGACGATCGACGAGAGGCAGGCCAATCAGGCTTTTGCGATGCTGCTGGCATCCATTCTGCGTCTGTTGTTTGATGGAAACAGCCTTCCCGCTCTCTCATTGCTCCCCTACAACGGCTACGAGCGGTTGAAGAGCTTTAGAACGGTTGAAGAGATCACCGGTTGGCTGGAGGGGGAATTATTCGTCCGGATTGTGGAGCAGGTAACGCGGGAGAGACGGATGCGCGAGGGGGTGAAGGACGATGTCATCCGGCAGACGATCGCATATGTGCAGCATCATTACGACCGGGAGCTTTCTCTCGGCATGCTGGCCGAGTTGACCGGTATGCCGGAGACGCAGCTGAGCCAGCTATTCAAACGGGAGGTTGGCCTTACTTTTACCGATTATTTGATCTCGTTCCGTGTAGAGAAAGCCAAGGAGCTGCTTCGCTCCACAGAGATGAAGGTGGCTGACATCGCGGAGCGGATGAACTACAACAACTCGCAAAATTTCATCCGGGTGTTTAAACGGATTGCCGGTATGACGCCGGGGGAATATAGGAAACGGAATCAGAACACTACAGGCGGGGAAACGGAGGGAGAAAGGAGTCGGACCTGATCGGAACCTGTGCGATTAATGACAAAAAGCGGACGCCTCTAAGGAGGCGAACCGCTTTTTGTCCATGCCAAATCCCATCTGACGCACCGAAACACTAACGAATCGTATTGTGCTTATGGGCTGAAAAACGACGTTTTTGCAGGCTAACGAATCTGGGTAACGTTATCGAGCAGAAAGTGGAAAAAAACGATACGATTTGCTGGAATAACGATCCAAGAGTTCGTTACAAATTCAAACGTCCTCATTCGGCTCTAATAACGAATGCTGGGTTCGTTAGCCATACCACGGGATGAAGATACACGACTTCAACGGCGGTTGGAGCTACTACCCGTTTCCTCCGACAACGTAGGGGTTTGAAGACCAAGCAATTGTCTCCGGGTGGTTTTAGCGGACGGTTTATCTAAAAGTTCACTTTTTATCCATGCCGGCACTTTGCCGGAGCAGCGGAGCCGTGGGGATCACGCGCCGCTTATCCCGAGGTCGTGACCGATTCGTAGCCGACGTCCGGATCTCTGCGCTCGATTCGGCGCGGATAAGAAATTTGGATGCCCTTTCCCCTCAGCTCGCGGACAAGAGCTTTGCGGATTTCTTTGCAGGCTGTCCAGTAATGCTCGTCCTTAACCAGGCTCGTAATTGTATATTTAGCCCCGAGGGCGTTGTTTTCTACGTCGGTAATCCCATACAGCTGAGGAGGCTCTACCGGCTCTCCCTTATCGTCCTTGAGAAACAACTGCGGCCACTCCTGGACCATCTGCGAGGAGACGGTTTGCACGGCAAACTCGATTTCCGCAGGATCGCGTTCATAAGGAACGGTGATATTCACGATCGCTCGCATACGTTCCCGGTTGAAGTTTTGACTGATGCGGATTTCCGAATTTTGGATGACAACGACATGCTGAGCCCATGTGCGGATTTTCGTCGCGCGAAGCCCGACGCTGACTACAGTGCCGTTAATTTGCCCGTTGTTGATCGAGACATAGTCGCCGACCGAAAACTGATCTTCGAAAATGATAAAAAATCCGGTAATCAAATCTTTGACGAGCGTCTGGGCGCCAAAACCGACGGCAAGTCCGATCACCCCGGCTCCCGCTATGATCGGCCCGACCTCAAGTCCTAAATTGCTCAAACACATCATAAAGGCCAAAATAAACAGCACATACCGGGTAAACGACATCAGCAGCGATTCCAGCGTATTGCGCTGCTTTTCTTCCAGCCGGGCGATGCGGAAAACCCGGTTGATTAGCAACTGCCGCACTTTCAGCGCCAGCCAGGTCAGTCCGATAATAAACACAATCATAAATGACTTGTTAAGGAGCAGCCCCGTCAATGACGACCAAAACTCCCAGGTCAACAGCTTGGCCAGCTGTTCCGGTTGCTCGGTTAACCAACTCATGCCCCCACCCCCCATATAATTGTACGTTCCATTGTACGGGATATGCGCCTGCTTGTGAAGGAATAATCCCAAATTTGGACATTCCGGGCACCTAATCGGATTTAGGGAGAGGAGGGGCCGGGGAATTCAATTTGATGATCCTCACATACTCTCTCGGGAAAAAAGGCAAGTGGCGATTTGGCGTTTGCGGTGCTTCCATTGTCGAGAGATTCGTATACGGTACCGTTGAAGAGCCGCCGCTGTGGCTATGGCTGCGCGGACCGGCCAGATTGGCGTTCCCTAGCCATCCCGCAGCTAGAAGCAGCGCGAACAGAAGCAACGAGATCGTAATTTTCCGCTTTAACAAGGGGGGCCGTCTCCTTTCTTTTTTAAAAGTTATCCCCACAGTCCGGGCAGCTTATTCTTGTTTTGACAACCGTGTCCCGGCAAGCTATACTGTAAAGCGGTGCAAGTTGTAATTGAATATGAGGATTCAACCGGAGGAGCCTGTCAACGCAGGCTCCTCTTTGCTTTTTTTACGGTTGCAGGTCTATTGGTGACGGATAGTTGGAGATGCTGGATGGGGTAGACAATTCAACAAAGAGGAGGATGGAAGTTGTCTGTTTTGCACGTGGTTGTACTTATTCCATTTTTGTGGGCGGCCGCCGTTCCGCTTATGCGTAAATGGACAAGGCGGTTGCATGTTGGCTGGTTGATTATTCCGTTGCCGGCTGTGCTCTTCGCCTATTTTATCGGACAAATAAGCGAAATCGGGAACCAATCCTACACGCTCGCCGCACTGCCATGGATTCCTTCCTTACACATTTATTTTACCGTTTATTTGGACGGACTCAGCTTATTGTTCGCTCTGCTCATATCCGGAATAGGCTCCCTGGTCGTGCTATATTCGATCTTTTATATGGATAAGCAAAAGGAAGCGCTCGGGCCGTTTTACATCTACTTGCTGCTGTTTATGGGAGCGATGCTCGGCGTTGTGCTGTCCGATAATTTAATAGCGCTGTACGGCTTCTGGGAGTTGACCAGCATATCTTCGTTTCTGCTGATTGCCTATTGGCATCGCAGAGAAAGATCGCTTTACGGCGCATTGAAGTCCATGCTCATTACGGTGTTCGGCGGCTTGGCGATGCTGGCCGGATTCGTGCTGCTCTATATGATGACGGGTACGTTCAGTATCCGTGAACTCGTAGCGAACGTGGACGTAATAAGCGGGCAGGAGTTGTTCATCCCTGCCATGCTTCTCGTGCTGCTGGGCGCTTTTACGAAATCGGCCCAGTTTCCGTTCCATATTTGGCTGCCGGATGCGATGGAGGCACCTACTCCTGTTAGCGCCTACCTCCATTCGGCGACGATGGTCAAAGCCGGCATCTACTTGGCGGCACGTCTCAGCCCGGTTTTTGCCGGGGAGCCTGTCTGGTTTTGGCTTGTGTCGGGGACTGGTATCGCGACGCTGATCTACGGGGCGTACCGGGCGCTGAAGCAAACGGATCTGAAGGCGATGCTCGCATTCTCCACGATCAGCCAGCTGGGACTAATCATGAGTCTGCTTGGCATTGGCTCGGCCGCGGCCTTTTACTCGCAAACCGGCGAATCGCTGCTGTATGTCAAGGCGACGACGGCCGCCGTCTTTCACTTGATCAACCATGCGATATTTAAAGGCGCGCTGTTTATGGTCGTCGGCATCGTCGACCATGAAACCGGCACGAGGGATATCCGCAAGCTCGGCGGGCTCATGTCCGTTATGCCTGTCACCTTTACGATCGCGCTGATCGGAGCTTTCTCGATGGCGGGTATGCCGCCGTTTAACGGTTTCTTAAGCAAGGAAATGTTTTTTACCGCCGTCTTGAGCGTCTTGAAGCTGGACGTCTGGAATATGCAGCAATTGGGGGCGATATTCCCTGTGGTTGCGTGGATCGCCAGCATATTCACATTTGTCTACAGCATGCTGCTCGTATTCCGGACATTCGCGGGGAAAAGACAGTTCGAGAAGCTCGCGAAGCAGCCGCATGAAGCTCCGCTTGGGATGCTCGTTCCGGCGGTCATACTCGCCTCACTTGCGGTTGTGTTCGGGCTGTTCCCGAATCTGCTGTCGTATACGCTCATCGCGCCCGCCATGGCGGCCATTCATCCGGCGCTGCTTGCAGAAGGGGGGCAATTCGAAGTTTCGATCCATCTCTGGCACGGGTGGACGCCCGAGATCGCGATGACGGTTGGCGTAATCGCAGTGGGCACACTGCTGTATCGCTTGCATGGCCGTACGAAAGTGCTGCATCAGCCTTTGTTCGAAAAGATCAGCCTGAACGGGGTATATGATGGTGGGTTGAGAGGGGCTGTATCCGGCGCGAAGCGGCTGACCGACCGATATATGACCGGTTCGATTCGTCAATACCTGATTTACATTTTTGTCTTTCTGATCGGTTCACTCGGAATAACGATGGCGCGGTCTACCGATTTGAGATGGGATTTTACCGGCTTCGCCCCGATGTCGCTGTATGAGGCGGTCATCATTTTCGCACTCATCGTGGCCGTTATTGCCGTGCCGTTTGCCCGATCGCGGATGATGGCGATTATTTTGACCGGGACGGTCGGTTATATCGTCACCTTGTTTTTCGTTATTTTCCGCGCCCCTGACTTGGCGCTGACCCAAATGATCGTGGAGACGGTATCCGTAACGCTGTTTTTATTATGTTTTTATCATCTGCCCAAGCTGAAAAAAGAACTGGAGTCATTGCGTTTCCGGCTGCCCAATTTCCTGATCGCTCTGGGCGTAGGAGTCACGATGACGCTCATCGCTCTGTTTGCTGCGGGCGGCCGTTCGTTCGAATCAATCTCCGACTTTTTCCTTAAAGAAAGCTACAATCTGGGAGGCGGGAAAAATGTCGTAAACGTCATCCTGGTCGATTTCCGCGGCTTCGACACGCTGCTGGAGATCACCGTGCTGGGCATCGCATCGTACGGGATCTATGCCCTGATCCGGTTGAAGCGTGACGATGAAGCTATCCCGGTTCCCGCCGGACAGCGGGAAGGACGCAGCCTCACGCTGATCCGGAGCAACGACGTGATCTTTAAAACGATCGCCAAGCTGGTTATTTTTATCATTCTGACTTTCTCGTTATTTTTGTTCTTCTCGGGTCACAACGAGCCGGGCGGCGGTTTTATCGGCGGACTGATGACGGCGGGGGCGCTAGTGCTGTTTACGATGGCGTTCGGAATGCGTACGATCAAGGAAGTGATCCCGATCGATTTCCGGCTCGTCAGCGCCATCGGGATCCTGGTTGCGCTGTTTACGGGCATCGGCTCCTTCTTGTTCGGCGCTCCGTTTCTCAGCCATACGTTCGGTTACTTCGATCTGCCTCTGCTCGGGCATGCCGAGCTGGCAACGGCGATGCTGTTCGATCTTGGAGTGTATTTAACCGTAGTGGGGATTACGATGACGATTATTTTGGCTATAGGGAGGGACAGGTAAACTATGGAACTTTATATGGCTATAGCGATCGGCGTGTTGTTTACCGTAGGCGTCTATATGATCCTGACCCGAAGCCTGCTGCGGATCATACTTGGAACGGCTTTGCTGACGCACGGCGTTCACTTGCTGCTCCTCACCATGTCCCGGTTAAAAACGGGAGCGGCCCCGCTGCTCGGCCAAAAGGCGGAAGTATACGTTGATCCTCTGCCGCAGGCACTGATACTGACTTCGATTGTCATCAGCTTCGGCGTGACCTCCTTTTTCTTCGTGCTGGCGTACAAAGCTTATCAGAGGCTGGGAACGGACGATATGGAACAGTTGAAGGGGGACGAGCATGAATAACTTGCTGATCTGGCCCTTACTGATCCCTTTGTGCACAGCGGCCGTACTCATCTTTTTCAAAAACAACATCTTCGTTCAACGATGGCTGAGCGCGGTCAGTTTATCGGCGACCACCGGTTCGGCGGCGATTTTGCTCGTACAGGTGAGGAAGGAAGGTATCCAGACGCTGTATATGGGCGGCTGGAGCCCGCCTTACGGGATCGTATTCGTCGCCGATATGACCGCGGCCTTGCTCGTACTGGCCGCAACCGTCGCCGCTGCCTTTTGCCTGTTGTACTCCTTCGGTACGGTCGGGGAGCAGCGCGAGCGTTATTATTACTATCCCCTGTTTCAGTTTCTGCTTGTCGGCGTGAACGGATCGTTTCTGACCGGCGATATATTTAACCTGTTCGTCTGCTTCGAGGTCATGCTGATCGCCTCATACGCGCTGATCGTGCTTGGGGGAACGAAACGGCAGCTGCGGGAAACGTTGAAGTACATGATGATCAACATCCTGTCCTCTACCTTGTTCGTCGCAGCGGTAGCCTATCTGTACGGGACGGTGGGCACGTTAAATATGGCGGACCTGTCGCTTCGTGTGGCGGAAATCGGACAATCGGGAATTATAACTGTCATCGCCGTTTTGTTTTTGATCGTATTCTCGCTGAAGGCCGGCTTGTTTTTGTTTTTTTGGCTGCCGGGTTCCTACAGCGTTCCGCCGGCTGCCGTATCCGCCTTGTTCGGCGCATTGCTGACGAAAGTGGGTCTTTACGCGCTGCTGCGGATGTTCACGCTTATTTTTCATCACGATCCGGGCATCACGCATCAGTGGCTGGGGTGGATGTCCGCCGCTACGATGCTGCTTGGCGCCATAGGGGCGATCGCTTATACCGACGTTTACCGGATTTTGAATTACAACGTCATTTTGTCGGTCGGATTTATCGGATTCGGTTTGTCCGTTTCGAACGGGGAAGCCTTGAACGGGGTCGTTATTTATTTGCTTCACGATATGATAGCGAAAGCGCTGCTGTTTATGCTAGGGGGGCTGCTGATCGCCGCGGCAGGCACGAGCCGGCTGGAGCAGATGGGAGGGCTGATCAGGCGCCGTCCCGCGATCGGCTGGATGTTTTTCATTACCGCTTTGTCCGTCGCGGGTATCCCTCCTCTAAGCGGATTTACAGGGAAGTTGCTGATCGTCCAGGGCGGACTGAAAGATCACGCGTTCTGGTTAACCGGGATTTCCCTGCTAACCAGTCTTGTCGTGCTGTATTCGCTGGTGCGTATGTTCATGGCGGCTTTCTGGGGGGAGGAGAAGCGGCCCGCTGCGGCTCCCGCTGCGGGTTCACCCCGAACGGCTTACGTCTCGACGGCACTCCTGCTCGTCGTCATGATCGCGATGGGAATCGGATCGGAATGGGTGTACCGGTTCGCGACGGACGCCTCGGACACGCTGCTGCATCCTAATACGTATATTCATTCGGTCTTGAAGGAGTAGATGAGATGGCCTTGCAGCTTTTATTAAACCTGATCATTGCCTTCGTCTGGATGTTCCTGTTTAACGACTGGTCGTTCCAGCGGCTCCTTGTCGGGTATCTGCTCGGTGTGCTGCTGATCGGTCTGCTCCACCGGTTTTGGCCGCACGAGTTTTATATGAAACGTCTGTGGGCAATCGTAAAGCTGCTGCTCTTATTTGTTAAAGAACTGCTGATCTCCAGCTTTGCAGTTATGGTACAAATCGTCAAGCCCCGCCTTTCGATTCGTCCGGGCATCTTCGCGTTAAAGACGGAGCTGAAGTCGGATTGGGAGATTACGATTTTGTCCTGTCTGATTTGTCTGACTCCAGGCACTTTGACGCTCGATGTGTCGAAGGACGGACAAATCCTGTATATTCACGCGATGGATATCGAGGACGCAGACGAGCTTTCCAAACAAATCAAAGAAACGTTTGAAAAAGCGATTTTGGAGGTGACCCGGCCTTGATAACCAGTCTGCTGCTATTGTCGCTAGCACTGATGGCTCTTGCCATCATCGGTTGCATTTACCGGCTGCTGAAGGGACCTTCCGTCCCCGACCGGATCGCTTCGCTGGATCTCATCGGCGTCCTGCTGCTTTCGATGATCGCGATAATAAGTATCCTGCTCAGAACGAGTGTTTATTTCGACATTATTTTGGTAATCGGCATTCTTACGTTTATCGGCACCGCGGCCTTTGCCCGTTACATGGAAAGGGGGGGTGTCCTTGAAAGCGGAGACGATGAGTCTACTCGGTGAAACATTGATCGGCATCCTCATATTGGCCGGCGCCTTGATCAGCGCATTGAGCGCCTTCGGCCTGATCCGGCTCCCGGACGTGTATTTGCGCTCACATGCGGCCACCAAAAGTGCGACACTTGGAGTTTTGCTTATCCTGATCGGCGTGTTTCTATACTTTGCCTTTTATTTGGACCATGTAAGCGCCAAGCTGCTGCTGGGCATTTTGTTCGTATTTGTTACCGCCCCTGTAGCGGGTCATCTGAACGGCAGAGCCGCTTACCGGACCGGCGTCCCCTTATGGAAAAAAAGCGTTCAGGATGACTGGGCGCAGCAAAGCCGGGAGCAAAAAAAGGGCGAATAGCAAAGAAGCCGGCGGACGATGGAAGTTGGGCTGTATAACGGACCGGTGGCACGCGCATAATGAAGACCTGCGGGTATAACTCCCAGGGAATGGAGGGACACGTGTGGTCTTCATTGCAACAATCGTCGTCATCGTATTGTTTGCCGTCTGGGGAACGGCTGCTCCGGAACAGTTGGCGGCATTCGCCAATCAGGCCTATCAGTTTTCGATTCAAAATTTCGGCTGGTTTTACTTGATGGCAACGTTATTTTTTCTTGTGTTTTCGCTATACCTAGCCTTCAGCAAATTCGGTAACATTCGACTTGGAGACGATGACGATGAACCGGAATATTCGCTGATCTCCTGGTTCGCGATGCTGTTCAGCGCCGGGATGGGAATCGGACTGATTTTCTGGGGAGTAGCCGAACCGCTGTCCCATTATTTGACTCCGCCCGAAGGGGTCGCAGGCCGTACAACGGAGGCGGCGCGGCTGGCGATGCGATATTCGTTTTTTCACTGGGGACTGCATCCTTGGGCTGTATATACGGTTATCGCTTTGACGCTCGCTTATTTTCAGTTTCGTAAAGGATATAAAGGCCTGATCAGCTCGGCATTCGTTCCTTTGCTTGGAGAGAGGGCCGTCAAGGGAATCGCCGGGCAAGCGATCGATATGCTGGCCGTCATCGCAACCGTTTTCGGTGTCGCGACCTCACTAGGGCTTGGAGCCCTGCAAATCAACGGTGGCTTGAGGTTCCTGTTCGGAATCCCGAATACCGTCTCCGTCCAGATATTAATTATAGCGGTCGTAACGGTTCTGTTCCTGGTATCGGCAACGACCGGCCTGGACAGGGGGATTAAGACGCTTAGCAATTCCAACCTGATCGTTGCGGTTGTCCTGATGCTTTTTGTATGGGTTACCGGTCCTTCCGCGTTTATCTTCGATACGTTAACTACGACGCTGGGCAGCTATTTGCAAAATGTGATCAATATGAGTCTCAGGCTGACACCGTTCTCCAAGGGTACCTGGGTCGGAGAATGGACGCTGTTTTATTGGGCCTGGTGGATTGCCTGGGCTCCTTTCGTGGGCAGTTTTATCGCTCGCGTATCGAAAGGCAGGACGATTAAAGAGTTTATACTCGGCGTGCTGCTGGTACCGAGCGCCTTCGGGTTTATCTGGTTTTCCGTGTTCGGAGGCACGGGCTTGCATCTGGAGCTGTTCGACAGGCTGGAATTAGCTGATTCCGTCAAGCAGGATATGACGACGGCGCTATTTGTAGCACTGAAGCAGCTGCCGCTCGGTACAGTGATTGTCTCGATTGCGACGCTGCTCATTATTATGTTTTTTATCACTTCCGCCGATTCGGCGACCTTTGTTCTCGGCATGTTTACCTCGAAAGGGAATCTGAACCCGGGAACCGGCATCAAAATCACATGGGGCGTGCTGCAATCGGCCATCGCCGTTGTGCTGCTTCTAAGCGGAGGACTCAGCGGTCTACAAACGGCTTCGATCGCGGCGGCACTGCCTTTTGCGGCTATTTTGCTCGGCATGTGCGTTTCGCTGCTGAAATCGCTGCGGGAAGAGGATAAAATACGACGGGCTGAGGAAAAACGGCTCAGACGCCGGTTGAAACGGCTTCTGGAGAAGGATGAGCCGGTGCCCGAATAATCCGTTTCATGCGCACGTCAAGCTAGAGCTAGGTGGGAATGACCACAAAACAATAGACGTATTTACGACCGACCACGACCATTTTTTCGGCCTGGGCTGCAGTATAAGGGACTCTTGTGGTACGATTCAAAAGACATCTCTTTGGTGGCTGTCGGATGTTGTAATAACATCCTATGTGATAAAAGACTGTCGCAAATGATGACAGAAAGCAGGTTTATTATGAATGGCAGAGAATGGACAACAAAGATTTCGCTTCAGCGAATCACCCCTCTGGGATTTACAGCGCAATTATTTTGAAGAACAAGGACTAAACGCTTGGAGTAATGACCAGGTTCCGCAATATATAACAAGCAATCCCATGATTGCTACAGCATACGCAGAAATGATTTTCGGATTTCTTCAAGACCAATCCCATAGAGGAGAAAATTCTGATCCCGTTATCATCCTAGAACTGGGTGCGGGAGCTGGCCGTCTCGCATTTCATGTATTACATGAGCTTCGTAAACTGAGAGATTACGCGGGTATTGCTCTGCCTCCTTTTCGTTATGTTATGACCGATCTGGTTTTAAAAAATGTTAAGGTTTGGGAAAAACACCCTGCAATGCAATCTTTTATTCGAGAGGGACTGCTGGATTTCGCAGTATTTGATGCCGTGCACGACACGGAGTTAAATTTGGTCGTTTCTCAAGCAAGCATCCGGCCGGGTGATCTGAAGCAGCCGCTGCTGATTGTGGCAAATTATTTTTTTGACAGTATTCCGCAAGAGTTAATTCATGTGGATGACGGTAAAATATTTGAATGCGATGTTTTAGCCGAGCTTCCGAACAATTCCAAGCAACTAAAGCCGTCAGAAGTAATGGAAAAAATGACATTGAAATACGAGCGTCGCAGAGCGATTGAATATGAAGAAGAAAATTACCAATATCACAATCTGATCAAGCTTTATATGCAAGAGCTTGAGGATTCGTATATCCTGTTTCCAATGGCAGGATTAACATGCTTGGAGCGGCTGAATCAGCTGTCTCAGGCAGGCTTTCTGCTGATCACAGCGGATAAAGGCGACCACCGGCTGGAGAACTGGAAATTTGCGGAGCCACCCCAGTTCATTCATCATGGTAGTTTCTCATTAACGGTAAACTATCATGCGATTCAATATGTGTATGAGCAAAGAGGTGCAAAGTCACTCTTCACCACGCATCATTATAAAAATTTAAATGTCGGATGTATATTCATGATGGAATCGCCAATGAGTTATGCCAACACTAGATTGGCTTACCGGCGATTTATCGAACGTTTTGGGCCGGATGAATTTTTTAGTATGAAGGAATGGGTAGACCGGCGGCTCGACACAATGGGAATACAGCAAATTCTGGCTTTTTGGCGTTTGGGCGGATATGATGCGGAGTTTTTCATCCAGAGCGCAAAACACCTTTCGGACTTGCTACCAGAGATGAATGATGAAGAAAGGCTGGATATCCAGAGAAGCATACACATTATGTGGGCTTCATACTACGAGATGAAGCAGCGCTATGATTTAGCTATGGATGCTGGGCTACTTCTGTTCGAGATGGACATGTATGAAGATGCAAAGATGTTCTTGGAAACATCTTTATCTTTACGTAATGATGAAGAAGAGTCGGTCCCGACTGTCTTCTATTGTCTAGCTATATGCAGCTACGAACTTGGATTGGCTGAAGAGACTACGAATTTCTTGCGAAAGGCACTGGTACTGGAGCCTGAACATGTTGAGGCTCTTGCTCTGCTGAACGCCTTAAATGAATCTGCTGGAGAAAGAGATTTCCATTGAAAAAGTGTCAAAAGTACATTAATAGGAAAAGTCCTTGATTTTCAAGGACTTTTTCGTTCTGCAAACATTATTTGATGTACTAACCACTTGGTCAAGGGGCGATATACATGTAACTTAGTGGTATGGGCACGAATTATGGAAGTCTGGATAAGAAGCAAGAGGAAATTTACGTTAAAATTTGCACGGACTTGTATTCGACTGGCTATGAGGATTTTATTCTTTATGTGATCGAACATCATCAGCATCCCTATCATCCTATCATTAGGAATCGAATTATGTGTTCTTAGCGTTCAAAAGGATCTCATCGTGATGTATGTGTTCAACGACTCGTAGATAATTGTAGGGCACATTTTCCTTTAATGATGATATGATTTAGATAATTAACTTACTTATTGCGCTCTTGTAGATTGGGGTTGGGTTT